>DATLFF010000236.1:0-7288 GCA_035524915.1 Gemmatimonadota bacterium
GGGCTCTCCGCGGCGGCGCTCGCGCCGCTGGCGGAGCTCGGGATCCCGTGCGGCGGCTGGCACCCCGTGATGACCTTCCGCGGCGGGCCGGAGGACGCCCGGGGGCTCTCGGAAGCGTGGGTGGCGGTCGAGGGGGAAGGCCCCGCCGCCGAGGAGCTCGACGCGCTGGCGGAGACGCTCGGACTCCGCAGCGTCCGTGTGGCCGCGGACCGGAAGGCGCGCTACCATGCCGCGCTCGTCCTGGCCTCGAACGGCCGAGTCGCGCTCGACGCCGTGGCGCGCCGCCTCCTCGAGGAGGCCGGCATCGACGCCGGCACGGCCGGCGAGCTGCTGGCGCCGCTCGTCGCCCGGACGGACGCCAACCTGCGGGGCGGCCCCGGCCGGGCGCTGACGGGGCCGGTCGCGCGAGGCGACGCGCGCACGGTCCGGGCCCAGGTCGCGGCGCTCGCCGACCGGCCGGCGCTCCTCGCCCTCTACCGCGCGATCGGCACGGCGCTCCTCGATCTCGTGCCGCTCGATGCCCGCACCGAGGGCCACGCCGAGGTGGCGCGGCTCATTCAGTGAACTCCATGGGAGAGACATGCTCACGCTGAACGACATCAGGCAGATCCCCGACGTCCGCCACTACCTCGACCGCGCCGACGGCGTGCTCGGGTCGATCGGGTACACCGAGCACGGCCGGCGCCACGCCAGCGTGGTATCCAAGCGTGCCCGGGCGGTCATGGAGGCGCTCGAGCGCTCGGCCCGGGAGCGGGAGCTGGCCGCGATCGCGGCTTACCTCCACGACATCGGGAACATCGTGAACCGCGACCACCACGCGCAGAGCGGGGCCGTGCTCGCCCATCACATCCTGCGCGAGGCGGGGATGGCGATCGAGGACGTGATCGAGATCGTGACCGCGATCGGCCACCACCACGAGACCGACGGGGCGCCGGTCAGCGACATCGCGGCGGCCGTCATTCTCGCCGACAAATCGGACGTCCACCGCTCGCGCGTTCGCGACAAGGCCATGATCAAGCTCGACATTCACGACCGGGTGAACTTCGCGGTGACTCACTCGGCGCTGAAGGTGGTCGGCCCCCACTCGGCCGCCGAGATGACGGGGGAGCGGGGCAACGGCGGCGGCGAACCGAATTCATCGGGGGACCGGGCCTCGATCGAGATCACCGACCACGAGAGCGGCGACGCCAAGCCGGTGATCACGCTGGCGCTGAAGATCGATACGTCGATCGCGCCGGTCATGGAGTACTTCGAGATCTTCCTGCCGCGGATGATCCTGTCGAATCGCGCGGCCGACCGCCTGGGGGCCACCTATAAGCTCGTGATGAACGAGACTCTCGTCCTGTGACCCCGTGAAGCGGTGGAAGACCTGGCTGGGGATCGCCGTCTCTGCGGCGGCGATCTGGTATGCGGCGCGGGGGGTGGAGTGGGGCGAGGTCGGGCGATCGCTGGCGGGGGCGGATTTCCGCCTGCTCGCGGTCGTGTTCGTCCTGGCCCCGATCGTCAACGTGGGGATGAGGGCGCTGCGCTGGCGCGTGCTGCTCCTGCCGATGGGTCGGCTTCCCATGTCGAGCCTGGTGAGCGCCACCGCGATCGGCCTCATGGCGAACAACGTGCTTCCGGCGCGGATCGGCGAGTTCGTCCGCGCCTACGCGCTCGCCCGGCGGGAGGGCGTCCCGACCGGAACGGCGTTCGGCAGCCTGTTCGTGGAGCGCTTGTTCGACGGGTTCGCCCTGGTGGGGATTCTCTACGCGCTCACCTGGCTGCACACCTTCCCGGCCTGGGTGGACACGACGATCCGGATCGCGTTCTACCTGTTCATCGGCCTGCTCGCGTTCCAGGTGGCGCTGCTCTGGCGGAGCCACCGCGTGATCGTGCTCCTCCAACGGATCTCCCACCGGTTCTGGGGCGGGCGGTTCGAGGATTCCATCGAGCACGTGGTGGTGGCGTTCGTGGACGGCTTCCGGCTGCTTCGGAGCCCGGCGCTGGTGGCGGTCAGCTTCCTGCTCGCGCTGGTCCAGTGGACGCTGATCGCGGGTTCGTTCTGGCTGGGCCTGGCGGCGTTCGACCTGGTCGGGCAGGCCGGCTGGGAAGGGGCGTTCTTCGTGAACGGCGTCACCGCGCTCGGCGTGGCGGTGCCCTCCTCACCCGGCTTCGTGGGGACGTTCCAGGCGTTCGTGGTGAAGAGCCTGGCCGCGTTCGGCATCGCCCCGACCCCGGCTTTCACCTTCTCGGTCGGCTACCACGCGGCCAACTATCTGTCGGTCACCGCCGTGGGGCTGGCGTACTTCCTGCGCGCCGGGCTCTCGTGGCGAGAGATCGAGCGCTCCGAGGAGGTGCTGGAGCGGGAGCTGGAGGAGGAGTTCGAGGAAGGGCTGGAGCCCGCTCTCGGGACGGATCCCGTGGCACCCGAGGCCGGCGGTGTCTGAGCCGCGCGCCGTGGCCCGCGAGGCGTGGCGGGCTCCGGCGAAGATCAACCTGTGGCTCGAGATCATCGGTCGGCGGGACGACGGCTATCATCTCGTCGACACGGCCTATCAGGCGATCGACCTGTCGGACACCGTGATCCTGGAGCCGGGCCCCGGCGTGACCTGCCGCGTGACGGGGGAGGCCGCGGCGGGCGTCCCGGAGGGAGAGGAGAACGTGGCGGTCGTCGCCGCGCGGGCCCTGGCCGAGCGGACCGGACGCGATCCGCGGGTCGCGATCACGATCGAGAAGCGGATCCCGGCCGGCGCCGGCCTCGGGGGGGGATCGAGCGACGCGGCCGCGGTGCTGGTGGCCCTCGCCCGGCGCTTCGCCGTGCCCGACCCCGCGCACACCCTGCAGGATCTCGCCGAGTCCCTCGGGGCCGACGTCCCGTTCTTCCTCCTCGGCGGCACTCGGGCCGGCCGCGGGATCGGCGGCGATACGCTCGCGATCGAGCCGCCGGCCGAGCGGTGGGGGATCCTGCTCTGGCCGGGAGAGCCGGTCGCGACCGCGGACGCGTACCGGGCGTGGGACGAGGCGGGTCGCGGCGCTTCGCCGGAGGCCCCGCCGGCCGTCTCCGCCGCCGGCTGGGCGGACCGGCGGAACGACCTGGAGCCCGTGGTTCGCGCGCGGCACCCCGCGGTCGACCGGACGCTGGAGCTCCTGGCGGCCGGCCCGGCGGCCGCGGCGCGGATGTCCGGCAGCGGCTCGGCGGCCTTCGCCCTCTACGCGAGCGCCGCGGCGCGCGACGCCGACCTGCCGCGGGTGCGGGAGGCCGCCGCGCCGGGGGCCCGGGTGTGGCCGTTCTCGACCGTGTCGGCCGGCGTTCAGCCGGCGGCGGGCCCCTCCCGGTAGATCCAGCCGCCCGCCATCGCGGCGATCGACATCTCCACCAGCCCCACCAGGCCCCACAGGACGAGCATGCCGTCCGGGTAGAGCCCCATCATGTGGTAGCCCAGCAGGGAGAGCAGGTAGCCGCCGAGCCAGAGCCAGAAGGCGACGATCAGGGCCGTCTTCGGCCCCGGGCCGAAGCGTGGCCGCGCCGCGGCGTAGAAGAAGATCAGGGTCAGCCCGGCGATCAGGCAGACCAGGATGCTGATCACCCATACGCGGGCGCTCATCTCCATCACGATGTTGTGCGCCTCGAGGGCGGCCTGCATGTCCTCCATGTAGAGGATGCTCGCCGCGCCTTCGATCAGTCAGATGATCACCCCGGCCACCACGCCTCCGGCCAGCCACCGACCTGTGTCGATCCCGCCCATTCGTCCTCCTTCACTCGGTTTGGAGTCAGTAGAAGCGATACTATAGTGAGGAATCGGGCGACGACGAGCAATCCCGCTCGACAGCGGGCCGACTCCCGGATACACTGCTGGGGATGCCCCACCGCGCCTCCGAGGCCGACTCGTGTCCCATGACAACCGGATTTCTACTACGGAAGGGGGCCACCCCGGCGGCCCGCCGGCGGACGAGCCGGAGTTCCTGGCCTGGGTGGAGGAGAACCGCCCGTGGCTCCGCGATCGCGTCCTCGAGCGCGGCGCCGTGCTCCTGCGCGGGAGCCTGACGGGCCACCCCCAGGGGTTCGCCGACTTCGGGAAGGCGTTCGGGGCTCCGGCCATGTCGTACGTCCGGGGGATCTCGCCCCGGTCGCACGTCCGTGAGCACGTCTTCACCTCGACCGACGCGCCGCGGATCTTTCCGATCCCGCTCCACTGCGAGATGTCGTACACCTCCCGCTGGCCGGCGGGCATCGCCTTCTGCTGTCAGGTTCCGCCGCGGCGGGGCGGGCGAACGCCCCTCTCCGACGTGCGCCAGGCGTACCGCGATCTGGCCCCGGATGTGCGCGAGCGGTTCGAATCCCGCGGGGTCCTCTACGAGCAGGAGATCCCGCGGGCCGGGCGGCGGATCCGCGGCTGGCCGGCGGTGTTCGGCACCGAAGTGAGGGAGGAGGTCGAGGACACATGCCGCGCCATGGGGATCGAATCCGAATGGGGACCCGACGGGCTCCTGCGCCTGCGCGAGGTGCGGCCGGCCGTGATCGATCACCCGCGGACCGGGGAGCGGGTCTGGTTCAATCAGGCGAACCTCTACCACTCCTCTTTCGCGTCGGAGCTGCGCCACGCCCGCCGGCCGGGTCTCGCGCTGGCGGCCCGACTGATGGAGCGCATCGGCCGCGCACCCGCCCCGGCCGGGGTGCGGGTGCGCTACGGCGACGGGTCGCCGATCCCGCGCGCGGACGTGGAGGAGGTCCGGCGCTGCCTCTGGTCGCACGAGTTCCACTTCGAGTGGCGGCGGGGGGACCTCCTGCTCCTCGACAACACGGGCGTAGCCCACGGTCGCCAGCCGTACTCCGGGCCGCGGCGCATTCTGGCGAGCCTCTTCTCCGCGTGGCCGGAGGATCCGGCGTCTCCACCCGGGGGATGAACGACAGTCGGGGCGAGCGGGCCGTCCCAGCGGGGCGAAGGTGTGGTTGGGGGGCCAGGACTCGAACCTGAAATTCCTGCTCCAAAGGCAGGCGTGTTGCCGATTACACCACCCCCCAGCAGGCGGGTCACAGGTGAAGATATCGCCTTCCGCAGGCGGGCGCCTCGGGGCGCGAACCGGACCGCGAGGGGTGGCGTGTCGATCCGGGGCGGGCGATTCTGGGGGGTTCGCGCTCGGTTTCGTCCCCTGACCGATGGGAATTCGCATGGTGGCACGGACGACTCTCCCGCTCTTCGCCTTCCTCGCCCTCGCCTGCGGCGGCCCCGCCCCCGACACCGACCCCGGCGCCGACTCCGCGCCCAGCCGCGGCGGCACGGCGGTGGTCGGCACCGGCTCCGACTTCGACGCCTTCAACGAGATGGTGGCGACCTCGGCGCTGACGGATCAGGTGATCGGCCACATCCTGTTCCAGAACCTGATCGTCTACGACGAGAACCTGGAGTACGCCCCGGCCCTGGCCGACTCCTTCTGGGTGGCCGAGGACGGCCTCTCGGCCACCTTCCGGATCCGCGAGGGCGTCCTGTGGCACGACGGGACTCCGTTCACGGTGGATGACGTGATCTGGTCGTTCGAGACCTCGATGCTGGACGAGACCGCCTACCCGGAGCGGATCTCGCTCCAGTACATCGACCGGGCGGAACGGGTGGACGACCGCACCGTGCGGTTCCACTTCTCGCGGGTCCACGCCGAGCCGATCGCGGACTTCGCCTACTGGTCGCCGATGCCGAAGCACCTGCTGGAGGAGGTGCCGCCGTCGCAGATGACGAACGCGGAGTTCAACCGGAACCCGGTCGGGAACGGCCCCTTCCGGTTCGTTTCCTGGCGGCCCAACGAGTCGGTCGTGTTCGAGGCGAACGAGGACTACTACCGGGGACGGCCGCACCTCGACCGGCTCGTCTTCCGGGTGATCCCGGAGCCGGCCACCGCGATCACCGAGCTCCTGAGCGGGGGGATCGACCTCTACCGGAACGTCCCGCCCAGCGACATGGCGCGGATCGAGTCGAGCGGCGCGGCGCGGCCGCTCTCGTATCCGACGCTCGGATTCGAGCTGGTGATGTGGAAGGTCACGGATCCGCTCTTCTCGGACGAGCGGGTCCGGCGGGCGATGACGCTGGCCACGGACCGGCAGGCGATCGTCGACGGGCTCCTCCAGGGCTACGGCGAGGTGGCGAACGGCCCCGCGGCGCCGGCCCAGTGGGAACGGGACGAGACGCTGGAGCCCTGGCCCCACGACCCGGCGGCGGCCCGCCGGCTCCTGGCCGAGGTGGGTTGGCGCGACTCCGACGGCGACGGCCTGCTGGACCGGGACGGTCGGCCCTTCCGGTTCGAGATGATCACGAACGCCGACAACGTGGCCCGGAGGGACGTCCTGGTCGCTCTCCAGAGCCAGCTGAGGGAGGTCGGCATCGACATGCAGCCCCGCGCGGTCGAGTTCAACACCATGGTGGACCGCTGGATCGGCGGCGACTTCCAGGCGGTCATGGCCGGGTGGGATCTCTTCCTGCGGTTCGATCCGTCCCAGCTCTTCGAGACCGGCGGCGCGTACAACGGCGGGGGCTACTCGAACCCGCGGGTGGACGAGCTCATGCGGCGGGCCTCGACCACGCTGGACCGGGCCGAGGCCGGGCCGATGTGGGACGAGTTCCAGCGGATCCTCCACCGCGAGCAGCCCTACACCTTCCTCCACTTCGACCACGAGCTGTGGGGGGTGAGCCGCCGGCTGCGCGGCGTCGAGGTGGCGGGGGCGCCGAACGCCTACGCGCCGCTCGCCTCGGCGGCCGGGTGGTGGATCGCGCCGGGGGACCGCGGGCGCTGAGGCGCCCGGCTCGCCGGTGGTTAATCCCGGCTTCCTCTGCTACCATGATGGGCAAAGCGGAACCATGACCCGTACAGGAGGTCCAGCCATGCGATGCAATTCGTTGATCATCCTCACCCTGGGGGCTTCGTTCCTCTTCTTCGCGGCCCCGGCCGGTCTGGCCCAGGAAGTTGCGCCCGGCGCCAACGAGCCGGGCGAGCACGTGTTCGTCGCCGAAGGCGACATCGAGTACGCGCCGATCGACGTTCCGGGGTTCGATCCCGGCATGCGGATCGCGGCCGTCCACGGGGATCCGGCGGGCACCAGCGACTACATCATCCGGCTGGCGTTCCCGGACGGCTATCGCTTCCCGTCCCACTGGCATCCGAAGGCCGAGCACGTGACCGTACTGGAGGGCACGTTCCTGCTGGCCATGGACACGGGGGGCGAAGCGGCCGAGCCGGAGAGTTACGGCCCGGGTGACTTCCTCTACATCCCCGGCGAGCATCCGCACTACGGAGGCGCCGAGGGCGAGACCGTGATCCA
>DATLFF010000237.1:0-10213 GCA_035524915.1 Gemmatimonadota bacterium
GGCATCTACTTCTGGTTCCCGAAGTTCTTCGGCAGAATGTTGAACCGGCCGCTCGGGCTGGCCCACTTCGTCCTCACGTTCATCTTCTACAACCTGGTGTTCTTCCCGATGCACAACATCGGCCTGGTGGGCCACATGCGCCGGATCTACGACCCGACGCAGTACGAGTTCCTGCGGCCGATCCAGCCGATGAACGAGTTCATCACGATCATGGCGTTCTGCCTCGGGGCAGCGCAGATCCTGTTCATGGTGAACATCTTCTGGACGTTGTGGCGAGGTCCGAAGGCGCCGGCCAACCCGTGGAACGCCAACTCGCTGGAGTGGACCCTGCCGTCGCCGCCGCCGCACGGGAACTTCGCCGCCATGCCGACCGTCTACCGCGGCCCCTACGAGTACAGCGCTCCGGGCGTGGAGGGCGATTTCTGGCCGCAGAGCGAGCCGCCGGGCGATACGCACGTCCGGCACACCGAGGAGGTGGGAGCGTGAGCCACGCCGACGCCGCCGCCATGCCGGCCCCCGGCCGCGCGATGACGGGCATGGGGGTCTACAACGTCAAGCTCGGGATGTGGGTGTTCCTTCTCTCGGAGGTGATGTTCTTCTCCAGCTTGATCGGGGCCTACATCGTCCTGCGGTTCGCGAGTCCCGACCATTGGGCGGAGCCGGGCCAGGTCCTGAACGTTCCGCTCACGGCGTTCAACACGTTCATGCTGATCTGCTCGTCGGTGACGATGGTCAAGGCCTTCGCCGCGATCGAGCACGGCGACCAGACGGGTCTTCGACGCTGGCTCCTGGCGACGATCGTGCTGGGGGCGGCGTTTGTCGGGATCCAGGTGATCGAGTACCTGGAGCTGTGGGGCCACGGGTTCCGGCCGGTGGCGGCGGACTACACGGCCGGCGGCGGACCGCTGTACGGTACGACGTTCTACACCATGACCGGGTTCCACGGGGCGCACGTGACGATCGGGGTGCTGTGCCTGATGTTCACCGCGT
The DNA here is from genome assembly GCA_035524915.1 of Gemmatimonadota bacterium. Classification (GTDB taxonomy): domain Bacteria; phylum Gemmatimonadota; class Gemmatimonadetes; order JACCXV01; family JAHWKZ01; genus DATLFF01. The sequence goes on from DATLFF010000237.1 coordinate 991, forward strand.
GGAAGGCGTTTCGGGGGAAGTACGACGAGACGAATTATGGGGGGGTCGAGATCATGGGACTATACTGGCACTTCGTCGATCTCGTCTGGATAATTTTGTTTACCATCGTGTACTTGATTTGATGGCCCCGGCCCGCCATAGCGGCCCATCTGCGCTCGATCTCTCCTCGCGGGACCCTGCGGCGTACAGTCGTACGCCTCGGGATCCCGACTCGTCGAGATCGAACGCATCTGGACCACTCTGGCGCGCCTTTCCTCTTTTGGTGGAGCGGTTGGCGTACAAGTAAAGTTGTAAGACTCGGGAGGAGATTCGGATGGCGGACGCGGCGGCGCACTCTTCGACCAAGTACATGCTGGTCTGGCTGTATCTGTTGGTCCTGACCGTGGCGGAGGTGCTGGTGGCCTTCGTTTCGGGGCTGCCGGACGTGGTGCTGATCCTGCTCCTGCTGGCGCTGGCGGTGTGGAAGGCGGCGCTGGTGGCGATGTACTACATGCACCTGAAGTTCGAGCCGCCGCGGCTGGTGATGATGGTGCTGGCGGCGCTGCCGCTGGCGATGCTGATGGCGATCATCGTCGTCACGATGGAGGGGTGGTAGGGAAGAGATGGGACCGATGGCGGGCGGCGACGGGTTGATGACCGGCATGCTGTGGGCCGGGGCGCTGCTGATCGTGGTGCCGCTCCTGATCGGCGTGGGGGTGGGAATCGTGCTCTATCGCCGGCGCTCGGAGGGCCGATGAGCTCGCGCTCCTCCCTCATCCCCTTCCACCGGGTCCTGATCTCCGCCGGCATCCTCTTCTGCGGCGGGTTCGCGGTCTACACCGGCGTGATCGCGTCCCGGGAGGACGGTGGGGCGGGGATGTACCTGCTGACCGCCGTTTTCGCCGTCTTCGCCCTGGTCCTCGGGTACTACCTCTGGCACCTCAAGCGTTTCGTGGGCTACCGGGACGACTGACCCGGCCAGGGGGCGCCGGGGCCCCGACCCCCCTCAGGCCGACTCCCAGATCTGCTCGAAGTACGCCAGGATGCGCGGATGGCGGTACCACAGGTAGCCGGCCATGCCGGTGGCCGCCAGCAGGTTCGCCACCGCCACGCCCCAGAGCGAGATCCCCTCGAGCAGCGGCCCTCCGATCGCCAGCACAAAGATCAGGAAGGAGGTCTCGGTGAATACGAACAGGAACAGGAGCGCGATACCCAGCGGGGGGATCCGCTCCATCTCGGTCACCAGGAACGAGGCCAGCACACCGACCACGATGAAGGCCAGGTGGTGGACGATCGTGTAGGCGGCCACCATCCCCGGATCGACGGTGGCGTGGTTGGCGGCCGCGGCCTCCGGCCCCTTGAACAGCACGGTCCCCAGGAGCGACGGAGTCCACAGCGCCTCGTGCGTGATCGAGTCCAGCAGCAGGAACCAGGCGGCCACGATCCCCGCGCCGATCACCCCCGTGATGAAACCCTCGATCAGGACCGTGGAGGCGGTGAGGGGAGGAGACGGCGCCGGTGCGGCGCGGCGGTGGCGGGCATCGGTCATGGCACCTCCCATCCAGGGGTCGTGGGCTTCGGCACCGGAAATGATGGCGACAGGCCGGCCGGGGATCAACCCCACGGCCGGCCTACACGTTGTGGGACCCCGGGCCGATCGCGCCGAACAGGAGCATCAGGGCGAGCACGATCAGCGTGGCCACGACGAGCCCGCCCAGAAACACCCCGGTGAGGACCGGCTTGTCGTACTTCAGGTGCATGAAGAACAGGACCACGAGGGCGAACTTGATGGCCGAGAGGCTGAGCAGAGTGGGAACGATCACCGGCCGGATGGCGGGAACATAGAAGACCGCCACCTCGAGCAGCGTGATGATGGCCAGGATCACCGCCACCAGCCAGTACGTCCCCCGGCTCGCATGCCCCCCATCCGCGTGCTCCCCGTGCTCCACCTGCGTCTCCTCGACACTGCTCAGGGGCTCCGTCATGCCCTCTCCTCTGGTTCTACCTCAAAATGGAAAGGGGCGTCAAAACGGGTCAGATGCAGATGGCCCGTTTTCACGTCCCGGGATCATTGGATCAAGTAGACCAATGTAAAGATGACGATCCAGACGACATCCACAAAGTGCCAGTACAACCCCGCCACCTCCACGTCCAGCGCACGCTCCGGCCCCCGCCGCCCCGCGAACATGAGGACGAGCAGCGTCGACATCCAGATCACGCCCACGGTCACGTGGGCGCCGTGGAAGCCGGTCAGCACGTAGAACGTGGCCCCGAAGAGGTTGGTCTGGAGCGTCAGCCCCTGGTGGTGAAAGTGGTTGAACTCGTAGACCTGCCCGGCCAGGAAGAGCCCGCCCAGGACCACCACGCCCGCCGTCCAGATCTTCGCCCTTCCGCGCTCATCGCGCTGCACGGCGTCGAGCGCCAGCACCATGGACAGCGACGACATGAGGAGCACGAAAGTGGAGACCGAGGTGAGCGGGATGTTGAGGATCTCCTGCGGAGTGGGTCCCACCTGGCTCCGGCCCTCGTACGCCAGGTAGGTGGCGATCAGGGAGCCGAAGAACATGCATTCGGAGGCGATGAACACCCACATCGCCATCTTCCGATGGCCCACGCCGAAGGAGGTCCGGTGGGCGTCGGCGCTCATCGTCCCTCCGACGACGCGGGACCGAAGACGGGGTGGCCCGGCCGCTCGAGCGGCTGAAAGGCCCAGAGGAAGACCCCGGTCACGAGGAGACCCGCTCCGAGGAGCACCACGGGCAGGCCGATCAGCGCGCCGCTGCCCATCACGCCCATGCCCGCGGCGGCGAGCAGGGGCCACCACGAGGGCGACGGCAGGTCGATCCGTGCGGGCGGTGCGTCCGGCTGGGACGGCGTGCCCTCCTCGCGCGTGTGGGTGGAGGTGTCGCGGGTCGGACCGTACTTGTAGAGCCAGAGCGGCCGCGCGCTGTGGACTTCGGGAACCACGGCGAAGTTGTACTCGGGCGGCGGGGAGGACATGGACCACTCGAGGGTCGCCGCATCCCAGGGGTCCGCCGGGGCCGGTGGGCCCGACCGGAGGCTCCGCACCGCGTTCACGTAGAAGAGCAGCATCCCCAGGGCGATTACGAACGCGCCGATCGTCGCCACCAGGTTCCACTGGTCCCACCCCATTCCGGCGGCGTAGGTGTAGATCCGCCGGGGCATCCCGTCCATCCCGAGAAAATGCATCGGGAAGAACGTCACGTTCATCCCGATCATCGTGAGCCAGAAGTGCGCCTTGCCGAGCCGCTCGGAGAGCATCCGGCCGGTGACCTTGGGCCACCAGTAGTAGATCCCCGCGAAGAGCCCCATCACGGTCCCGCCGAAGAAGACGTAGTGGAGATGGGCCACCACGAAGTACGAGTCGTGCTGCTGCCAGTCGACCGGCGGGGAGGCGTGCATGATCCCGGAGAGCCCCCCGATGATGAACATCGAGACCATCCCGACGGCGAAGTACAGCGGGGTGCGGAACACCACGTGCCCGCCCCAGATCGTGCCGATCCAGTTGAAGATCTTCACCCCGGTGGGGATGGCGATCAGGAAGGTGCCGAGCGCGAACGCGGTGTCGGCGATCGGCCCCATCCCGGTCGTGAACATGTGATGGCTCCAGACCCCGAAGCCGAGGAACCCGATCGCGAGCCCGGAGAAGATGACGAACGGGCGCCCGAAGAGGGGCTTCCGCGCGAACGTCGGCAGAACGTCGGAGACGATCCCGAACGACGGCAGGATCAGGATGTAGACCTCGGGATGGCCGAAGATCCAGAAGAGGTGCTGCCACAGGATGGGCGTTCCGCCGGCCGCCGGGATGTAGAAGTGGGTGCCGAAGAACCGGTCGAACATCAGGAACACGAGACCCACGGTGATGACCGGGAACGCGAGCAGGATCAGGACCTGCACCACCAGCGTCATCCAGACGAACAGCGGCATCCGCATCAGCGACATGCCCGGCGCGCGCATGTTCAGGATCGTGACGGTGAAGTTGACGCCGGCCGCGATGGAAGCGATCCCCATGATCTGGAGCGAGAGCAGCCAGAAGTCGATCCCCATCCCCGGGTTGTACTGCTCCGACGTCAGGTTGGCGTAGCCGAACCAGCCGGCGTCGGGGGCGCCGCCGGTGAAGAACGAGACGTTCAAAAGGATCGAGCCGAACAGGAACGTCCAGTAGCTGAAGGCGTTGAGTCGCGGGAACGCCACGTCGCGGGCCCCGATCATGAGCGGGACGAGGTAGTTGAACATGGCGGCGGCGAGCGGCATGAGAACGAGGAAGACCATCGTCGTTCCATGCATCGTGAAGAGCTGGTTGAACGTGTCCGCCCCCACGAGGGTCGACTCCGGCGCTGCGAGCTGGAGCCGGATGATGAGCGCTTCGATCCCCCCGACCACGAAGTAGAACAGCGCGGTGACGCCGTACAGCACGCCGACCCGCTTGTGGTCCACCGTGGTGAGCCAGGAGGCGATGCCGCCCCCGTACAGGGAGTGCACTCCGGCGGCGGGCGCGGCGCTCGTCACAGTCCCTCCAGGAAGGCCACGAGCTCGCGGATCCGTTCCTCGGTCAGGTTCAGGTCCGGCATGAGGGCGCCGGGCTTCATGCTGTCGGGCGAGCGCAGCCAGCCCGCCAGGAGATCGGGCTCGTTGGGGTAGATCCCGGCGGCGATGGTCGTCCGGTCGCCGAACCCGGTCAGTTCGGGGCCCAGGCGGCCCTGCGCCGGGGTTCCCGCGATCGCGTGGCAGGCGGCGCAGCCGGAGATCAGGAACGCGTGGAAGCCGGCCGAATCGGGCGCGGCCTTGGCGGCCAGACCGTCGGCCCAGGCCGCGAAGTCGGCGGGCTCGTGGACGAAGACGCGGAAGCGCATGTTGGCGTGGGACGTCCCGCAGAGCTCGGCGCAGTGGCCATGGTACTCGCCGACCGAGTCCGGCGTGAACCAGAGCGTGTTCTCGCTGCCGGGGTTGAGGTCCCGTTTGCCGCCCATCCGCGGCACCCAGAAGGAGTGGATCACGTCGACGGAGGTGAGCGTCAGGCGGGCCGTTCGGCCGCGCGGCAGGTGGAGCTCGTTGGCGGTCGTGATCCCCATCTCGGGGTACTCGAACTCCCACCACCACTGGTGGCCCGTGACCACGATCTCGAGCGGGTCCCGCTGCGGCGGGTCGCCCTGAGTGGCGAAGATCGTCCGGATGGTGGGGATCGCGATGAAGAACAGCACCACCGCGGGGGCGATCGTCCAGCCGATCTCGACGAACGTGTGGCCGTGGACCTGCTCGGGCACATCGGGGTCGCCCTCGCGGCGGCGGTAGCGCCAGAGCGCAAACAGGAGCGTGGCCTCCACCACGACGAAAATCCCGATCGTCCACCACAGCAGGTCGCTGTAGGGGACGAGGATCATGCGCGCGACGTCGGAGGCCGGCTCGAACGTCGACCACCCGGTCTCGGCGCAGCCGGCGGCGAGGAGGGCGAACGCCGGCAACAGGGCGCGGACGAGCGCGGGCACCCGGCGGCGAACGGCCGGACGCGGCATCGGGCTGGGGGATCGGTCGGTCATCTGCGCGGCGACGGGATCGGGGAAACCCGGCCCGCCGTGCGCGGCGAGCGCGATCGGCGCGCGGGGAAACGACGAAACGGAGCGTGAGAGTACCGACCGCAGAAGAGGTCGTCAAGACGCTTGTGAATTTTTGCACAAGACGCTTCGGAACCCCTCGAGTCGGGCGGGGTTTCATAGAACGGGAGCGGGGTGGTCAACCCTCTCGGGGCGAGTAACTTCAAGGACTCGGAGACCGATGTCGCATCCGCATCGCAAGGAGTTCGACGCCATGACAAAGTCCCTTTCCGCCATCGTCATCGGCCTGGCCCTGGCCGCGCTCACGGGTCTCTCCGCCACCTCGGCGCGGGCCCAGGAGGGCACGAGCGCCCAGGAGACCTTCACGGTCGCCGTGTTGCCGTTCGAGTCCAGCGACGCGGGGAAGGCCCGGGACCTCCAGAAGAAGATGATCGAGGAGCTGAACGAACTGGGCGTCTACACTCTGGTGGACACGCGGGACGTCAACCGGTCGGTCGAGGGGGCCGGCCTGCGGGCGGGCGCGCCGATCCCGGCGGTGGCGGCGCTGGAGATCGGGCGGAACGCGGGCGCGCGGTTCGTGGTGCGTGGAGAGCTCCGCAACGTGGGGGGCAGCTGGGAGGCGGTCCCCGTCTTCGTCGAGGTCACGACGAGGAACACTCAGGAGTTCGATCCGATCCGGGAGGGCAACGTCGACCGGCTCGGCGAGAAGATCGTGCAGTCGTTCAACAACCGGAATCAGGCGCTGAAGCACCTGATCTTCGGGCAGGACTACATCCGGGGCGAGAACTACGCCCGGGCGATCACGAACTTCGATCAGGCGCTCGAATACGACCCGCAGCTGGCCGCCGCCCACTACTGGAAGGGCGAGGCGTACATGGCCCAGGACCAGGTCGACCAGGCCCTCGCCTCGCTCGAGGAGGCGATCCGGATCGACCCGTCCTACATCAACGCCTACCACACGATCGGCCAGGCGTACCTGGAGAAGGGCGACACCACCCAGGCGCGGAACTTCTTCGAGCAGCTGGTCCGGTCCAAGCCGGACGACTGCGACACCCAGGTCGCCTACGGCTACGTGATGGCGAACGAGCTGGGCGAGGTGGAGAAGGGGCTCGCGGCGTTCCAGAAGGCGCAACAGCTCTGCCCCGACAACCCGCTCGCCTACCAGTACTACGCGTTCGCGCTGCCGGACGAACGGCGGCCGGAGAAGATCGACGCGTTCAAGCGCTACCTGGCGCTTTCCGAGGGCCAGGCCACCGACCCGCAGATCTTCGAGTACCTGTTCGGCCTCCTGTTTGCCGCCGAGCAGTACGAGGAGGCGCGGGAGATGATCGACCAGGCCGTGGCGGGGGATCCGACGGACGCCAACCTCCAGTTCTACGCGGGCGTGGTGCGGGACAAGCTGGGCCAGTACCAGGAGGCGATCGCCGCCTACGATCGGGCGCTGGCGGTCAACCCGCAGATGGAGCGGGCCTACATCGGGAAGGCACTGGCGTACAAGGAGCTCGGCAACCAGGCCCAGTACATCGCCAACCTCGAGAAGGCGGGCCGCGACGCCAGCCGGATCATCGCCGGCCAGACGATGCGCGAGGCGTTCCAGATGCTCCAGCGGGGCCAGGCGGCCTCGGCGCTCGAGACGGCGCGGCGGGGCATGCGGCTCGGCGGAGACCCGTGCGTCGGCAACTACGTCATCGGCGCCGCGCTCTACGACCTCGGCAAGGCCGCCCAGGGCGAGGAGAAGTCGATGCAGTCCAACCAGCGGTCGATCGACCTGTTCAACCAGGCGATCGGGAACCTGCGCAACGCCTGCGGCACCTACGCTTCGTACGCGCAGGGTCTGATCGGCAACTCCAACCAGTACATCGAGCGGGGGAACCTGATCCTGCGCAAGCAGGGCCAGGCAGGCCGGTAGGCTCGCAAAAGTCCCGGGATTCCGGACGGGCCGTCCCCCTCGGGGCGGCCCGTTCTCGTTGACGGAGGTAGGGCCCGGACGTAGCTTCCCCGTCCACTTTTGGAACGCTTCCCAGAGATGGCGCGGGGCGGTAGTTCAGTTGGTTTAGAACGCCGGCCTGTCACGTCGGAGGTCGCGGGTTCGAGTCCCGTCCGCCCCGCCATTCTTTCGCCCCTTCCACGAGGGACCGCCACCGCGTGACGCGCGCCCCGATCTCGGTGGTCGGCGTCAGCCACCACACCGCCGGTATCGCCGACCGCGAGCGCTTCGCCTTCCCCCCGGACGTCGCCCGCGGGGTGCTGGAGGGCGCGAGCCCGGACTCCCTGCTCCTCTCCACCTGCAACCGCACCGAGCTCTACGCGCTCTCCGAGCCGGAGCCCCTCCTCGAGCGGCTCCTCGCGGCGGCGGCCGGGACCGACGTGGACCCCCGCCTCCTGTTCGCCCACCGGGACGAGGACGCCGTGCGCCACGCCTTCGAGGTCGCGGCCGGCCTCGACTCCATGGTCGTGGGAGAGCCCCAGATTCTGGGCCAGGTGAAGCGCGCTTTGCGGGACGCCCGCGAGGCCGGATCGCTGGGAGTGGTGCTGGACCAGCTGGCGCGCCGCGCGCTCACGGTCGGCCGCCGGGTGCGCCACGAGACCGACCTCGGCGCGGGCCTGCCGTCGATCCCCAAGGTCGCCACGGGGATGGCGCGGCTGGTCCTGGGCGAGCTCCGGGGCGCGCGCCTGCTCGTGGTGGGCACCGGAAAGATGGGGGATCTCACGGCCCGCACGCTCGTCCGCGTCGGCGCGGACTCGGTCGTCGTCACGAATCGAACGCCCGGACCGGCGGCCGAACTGGCCGAGCGGATCGGAGGCCGGGCGGCGCCCATCGAGGAGCTGGAGACGCTCCTCTCCGCGGCCGACATCGTCATCTGCTGCACGGCGAGCCAGGATCCGGTCGTGGACCGGTCCAGCGTCGAAGCGGCCGTCCGCGGCCGCCCCCCTGGACGGCGGCTGGTCCTGATCGACATCGCGGTCCCGCGGGACGTGGCGGCGGATGTCCGCGAGGTGGACGGGGCCCGGCTCTACGACATGGACGACCTCCGCGGCTGGAGCAGCGAGGCGGTTGCTCCCGCCGCGATCGAGGCGGCGCGGGCGATCGTGGCGGAGGAGGCCCGGTCGTTCATGGCGTGGCGGGCCGCCCGCGCCGCGGTCCCCACGATCCGCGAGATGCACGAGCGGGCCGAGGCGATCCTCGATGTCGAGGTGCGGCACGCCGCCGGCGAGGACGCCGAGCGGCTGCGCGAGTTCGGGCGGCGGCTGATGAAGAAGCTCCTGCACGATCCCGTCACGCGGCTCCGGGCGGGCGCGGCCAGCGACGACGGGGTCTACATCGACGTGGCGCGCGACCTCTTCGCCCTCGATCGCGAGACGCCGGGTCGCCTGGCGGAGGAGCTCCGGTCCCGGAAAGAGGGGGAGGATGGCTGACCCCCCGATCCGGATCGGCACCCGGGGGAGCGCCCTGGCCCTCGCCCAGACCGGCCGGGTGGCGGAGCGCCTGCGGGCGCTCGGCGCGGTCGTCGAGATCGTCCGGATCCGGACCGAGGGGGACCGTGCCCAGGCCGACGGCTCCATGATGCTGGGCCGCGGGGCGTTCGTGAAGGAGCTCGAGCGCGCGCTCCTGGACGGGCGGATCGACCTGGCCGTCCACAGCGCCAAGGACATGCCGACCGATCCGGCCG
>DATLFF010000238.1:0-4173 GCA_035524915.1 Gemmatimonadota bacterium
CGTACCGCGCCGCCTGCTATGCGCTCGCCGGACGCACCGACCGCGCCCGCGAGCTCAGCGGGGGCCTTCCCGCGGACCATCGCTGGCAGGCCGCGGGCACCGTGTTCGACATCGGACATCCGGCGGCCGACGCGGGTGACGAGCTCGCGGCGGGCCCGCTCATGGAGTTGGTCGTCGAATTCTGGCCGAACCACTACATGGCGCTCTACCACGCCGGTGCCGCCGCCTTCGAGCGCGGCGAGCTCGAGAAGGCCGAAGACTACCTGACCCGCTTCCTCGCCGAGTACGCCGTGGAAGACGGCTGGCGTACGAACGCGCGAGGAATGCTGGACCGCATTCAGGGCTGACCCTGCGAGGGCAGCAGTGGTGGCGGCCTTCTTGACCGCCCCTGCTTCAGTTCCTACAGTGTAGTAATCGAAAGATCTACGTTGCAGGGAAAATGCATGGGCACGTCCAAACGGCTGGGTGAGTTCGAGCAGCTCCTCCTCTTCGCCCTTCTCCACCTCGAGGACGAGGCGCACGGGACCGGCATCCGCCGACTGATCCTGGATCGGACCGGACGCGAGGTGTCTCCCGGTGCGCTCTACACGGCGATGGACCGGCTCGAGGGACAGGGAATGGTGTCCTCGCATCTGGGCGAGGCGACTCCGCGCCGCGGAGGTCGGCGGCGCAGGCACTACCGGATCGAACCCGAGGGGCGTCGTGCGCTCCACGAGGCATGGAAGACGGTGCGCTCGATGGCCGAGGGCGTCGAGCGCGAGCTCCGTCCGGAAAGGGCGCGTTGAGCCCTCGATCCGGCGGCCCGCCCGCCTTCTGGAGCGGGCTCGTCGAGTGGCTCCTCGATCCGGTCGACGCCGACGCGATCCTCGGCGACCTCGAGGAAGAGTATCGCGCAGACATCCTTCCCCGGCGCGGCCCCCGCGCGGCGCGGCGCTGGTACCGGCGCATGGTCGTCGATTCCATCATCCGGCGATGGGGCCGGGGCAGGGCCGCCCGGCTCCGCCCCCTCTCCCCGCGATCGCCCAACCCCGGCAATTCCATGGACCAGCTCATCCAGGACCTCCGCTACGGTTTCCGTTCTCTCTGGCGCCGGCCGAGCTTCACCGCCGCGGTCGTCGTCAGCCTCGGGCTGGCGGTCGGGGTCAACACGGCGATGTTCGCCCTGGTCGACGGCGTGCTGCTCGAGCCGCTCCCCTACGCGGAGCCCGACGAGCTGGTGACCCTCTGGCAAGCCAACCGGGAGCGGCCGGATGCACAGGGGTCCGTCTCCGTCCCCAACTTCGACGACTGGCGGGAGCGCTCGGAGACGGTCGAGGTGATGGCCAGCTACCGGTCGACCGGCCTCTCGGTGTTCGTCGGCGAGCTCCCGACGGTGGAGCCCGGGGCGGCCGTTTCCGACCGCTTCTTCGAGGTCTTCGGCGCGCGGCCGATCTCGGGCCGGGGCATCGCCCACGAGGAGGCGCGGTCCGGTGGAGCACGCGCGGTCGTCGTCTCGCACGAGTTCTGGGAGTCTCGCATGGGGAGTGACGCAGGGGCGGTCGGGTCGACGCTCGAGATCGACGGGCGGGGACACGCCGTGGTCGGGATCGCTCCGGAGGGCTTCTCTTTCCCGGCAGGGACTCGCCTCTGGATCGGCGAGGTCATCGACGTGGAGCGCTGCGGTCGAGGATGCGCGAACTTTGCCGTCGTCGGCCGCCTGGCTCCAGGGGCTTCGCCGGAGATCGCCCGCAGCGAGTTCCAATCGATCGCGACGACGATGGAGACCGAGTACTCGATCGACGGATATCGGGTGAATGTGGTCACCCTCGAGGAGCTCACCGTGGGAGACGTGCGCCCTGCGCTCTACATGCTGCTCGGAGCCGTGGGGCTAGTCCTGCTGATCGCCTGCGCGAACATCGCCAATCTCCTGCTGACCAACGCCCGGGACCGCGCCGACGAGATGGCGCTGCGCTCGGCGTTGGGGGCGAGGCGGGTGCGGCTGACCCGTCAGCTCCTGACGGAGTCGGGGATCCTCGCCGCGGGAGGAGGCCTTGTGGGGCTCGCCCTGGCGATGGGTGGAATCCGCCTCGTCCGCGGAATGCCGGGACTCGACGTCCCCCGTCTGGATCAGATCGGGGTCGACGCAACCGTGCTCCTCTATACCTTGGCGGTCGTTGCCGCCGCCGTCGTGCTCTTCGGGCTGGCGCCCGCGCTGGTCCTCGCGCGGAGCTCCCTCGTCGACCGGCTCCGCTCATCGACGCGGGGATCCACCGGGCGCACGGGGGGTCGCTCGGCGCTGGTCGCTACGCAGGTGGCCCTCTCGGCCGTGCTCATCCTGGGGACCGCACTCCTCGTGAGAACGATCGCCGAGGTGCGTTCGGTCCCGCTGGGCTTTGGGCCGGAGGGTCTGGAGATCGTCGGCTTCTCGGTGCCACCTTCGATCGATGGAGAGGCGGCCATCCGGCTGCACGAGGCCTTCCGCGAGGCGCTGGCCACTCAGCCGGGGATCGAAGCCGTGGTCGGCGGCTTCGGCGCTCCGCTGAGCGGAATCAACGTCTTCTCGAGCGTCGGGATTGGCGGGTGGACGGCGGCCGAGGCTCCCGACGCGGCCGGCGTGCGCACGGTCACCCCCGGATACTTCGAGACGCTGGGTGTTGCCCTCGTTCGGGGACGGCCGCCGCTGCCCGATGACCGGGTCGGGAGCGAGCGGGTGATGTGGATCAACGAGACGGCGGCCGGGCGGTGGTTTCCCGGCATCGACCCGATCGGTCGCTCGGTGGACCTGTCCGCCAGCGCCGGAACGGTCTCCGAGGCCGAACCGCGGACCGTGGTCGGGGTCGTCGGGGACAGCCGCTTCGACGGACCCCGTCGCGACGTTCCGCTCGAGACCTACATCGCCTTCGCCCAGAGCGGCGTCCGCTACATGCAGTACTTCGTGCGCAGCGGTACGGAGGGGGCCGCCCTCCCGGCGGCCCGGCGGGTCCTGGCCGACCTCGAGCCCAGCATTCCGCTGCGCGACTTCGGTTCGATGGAGCGTTGGGTCGCGTCGACCGAGGCAGAGAGCCGGCTCTGGACCCTACTCCTGGCGCTCTTCGGCCTGCTCGCCCTCGGGCTGGCGGCCCTGGGTATCTTCGGGGTGGTGGGTTATCAGGTGGCGCTGCGTCGCCGCGAGATCGGGGTGCGGATGGCGGTGGGAACTCACGGGTGGCAGGTCGTCTCGCTGATGCTCCGGCAGGGTCTCGGCCCGGCGGTGGCCGGAGTCGTGGCCGGGCTCGGTCTGGCCCTGCTCGCAGTGCGGCTCGTTCGGGGACTGCTCTTCGGCGTTGCACCCTCGGATCCAGCCGCCTGGGTCGTAACCTCGCTCGTTCTGCTCTTCGTCGTGGTGCTGGCGAGCTGGATTCCGGCGACCCGCGCGGTCCGGGTCGACCCGGCCTTGAGCCTTCGGGCTGAGTAGGGGTCAGGTAGGTGAGACACGGCGTCGTTGGTGAGGGCGATCAATGGCTGAGAAGAAACGAGCAGAGGTCCATGCGATGCTGGACCGGCCGCTGGAGGGTAAGCAACCGGAGGAGGTCGTGGTCCGAAGCGGCCTGCTGGAGGACCTGACCAAGCGGCTGCTCGAGCGTGCGTTGCAGAACGCCATTTCCGACTCGCGCGGCCTGCCTGCGCTCATTCCGGTTCCGGTGACCACGGCCGCGGCCAGCGGGGTCGAGTGGTTCCAGGACATGAGTCCGTACTGCAACGCCGTGGACGTGGAGACGCGCATGCCGTGGACGCCCGCGCCGGCGTCGATCGACGGCGACACGTACGGCGCCGCCTGCTATGCGCTCGCCGGACACACCGACCGCGCCCGCGAGCTCATCGGGGGCATTCCCGCGGACCGTCGCTGGCAGGCCGCGGGCACCGTGTTCGACATCGGACATCCGGCGGCCGACGCGGATGACGAGCTCGCGGCGGGTCCACTCATGGAGTTGGTCGTGGAACTCTGGCCGAATCACTACATGGCGCTCTATCACGCCGGTGCAGCGGCCTTCGAGCGCGGCGAACTCGAGAAGGCCGAGGACTACCTGACCGATTCCTCACCGAGTACGACGTGGAAGACGGCTGGCGGTCGAGCGCGCGAGGAATGCTGGACCGCATTCACGGCTGACCTACGAGAGCACCCGTGGTCCGTGGGCGTGGGCGTTACCTCGAGCC
>DATLFF010000239.1:0-3128 GCA_035524915.1 Gemmatimonadota bacterium
CGGGATGCGCAGGAAGCATACGGCCCGCTCCTTCTTGTGCTGCACGTTGAAGGGCGGGCGGAGGCGGCGGATCAGTCGGAACTCACGGAGGAGCGCCGAGAACTCGCTGGGCAGGTCGTCCCATTCCACGCGGCGGGCGAAAACCACGATCTCGGCGGCCTTCTCCCCGCGGTCCGCCCTGAAATAGGACAGCAGGCGGCTTCGCACCCGAACCGATTTGCCGACATACAGGACCTGGTCCTGTGCGCCGATCAGGCGATAGACGCCGGGCCGATTCTCGGCATGCTCGCGTACATACTCCCGGAGCGCCCGGGCGTGCCGGACGTCCTGGTCCGGTGGAAGCGAAGCGTTCGAGCTGGCCATGGCCAGCCAATATTCAATCTTCGGTCTTTGTTCGGCAAGGGCCGGGCCGGAATCAGCCGTCCTCCGGGCAGCGCGCGTGCATCAGGGAGACGGTCCGCAGCGGCCTGTCCGCGGCGCCTCCCATGGGAAGGGCATCGCCTACGGGGCGCGCGGTGCCGGTCAGTCGCCCGGTCTCCACGGCGAGATGGAGGGAGAGGCCTCCGCCCGCGGGATAGCCGATGTCAACGGAGTCGCCTGCCAAGGGCCGCCAGTATCCGAACGGGTGATCTACGTCGCCGTCCGGAGTGAGCGTGGTGGCGACGCGGACGCCCTCCAGCTGCTGGATCGCCGGCCATCCCTCCAGCGGGCGGTCAACGAGGCGAACGCCCCATGGGAGCCGGAGCTGTTCCGCGGCCGCGTCCCGGTCGAAGTAGTAGCAGCCCGCGAAGTCGGCGGGTGGCGCGTCGCCGGTGGACGCGCATGCGCTGGCGCAGGCGGCCGCGACGAGCGCGCAGGCGGCGGGCGCGGCGATCCTGGCGAATGCGGTCACCGTGTCCCTCCTGATCGTTCGAGGAGCTCGAGCGGGGTGTACCTGGTGTCGAGGACGCGGACGGGCTCCCGGAGGAGAATGTCATAGCCGAGGTTCTCGCGTACGGTCCCGTGCGCGAGCAGGGACGAGCCGAGGGAGTACGAATCGGCGGCCGAATAATCGACTACGTAGCCGAGGTCTTCCATGGCCCCGACCGTGACGCGGCTGAGCGGCTGGGACACGCCGATCGGCTCCGAGAAGCCGGTCATCAGCTCGGAATCGAACACGGACTCACGCCAGTGCGACTCGGCGGTGCCTTCACCGCCCTCCGCTTCGACCGGCACGTCGCCCTCTCCCCCGAGGTCGTGCCACTCGGCCACCGCGCCCGCACCCGTGAATCGGGGATCATTGCTTCCCTCGCCGTCCAGGAGGTCGTGGGAACCGTGCTCCCAGAGGCTTCCGAAGCCGAGGACGTGGCCGATCTCGTGCGCGATGATGTCCGTGAGGGTGGTGGACCCGACCAGGGGAAGAAGGTCCCCGGAGTCGAGGGTCAGGATGCCGCCGATCGTGAGGCTCTTGTTGCTCGTATCGCGGACGACGCAGGGTCCCGCCCGGGCGAGGATCTTCCCCGGCCCATCAATGCTGTCGATGTTGACCATGATCAGGATGTCGTCCACCGTGGTGCCGTTGAGCCCCTCGCCGAAGCCGCCGCACCCGCTGGGACTCAAGAATGAAGTCGGGAGCGAGACGGGCACGAGGTCGCCCGTGATCACTTTCTCCCACCGGTCGATAGCTGCATCCAGGTGCGGCTGGATGTCTTCGGGGACGGGAGCTACGGGGACGGGGATGATGTTGTACTCACCCGGTCGGTTCGCGAGGGCCCGGAAGAGGAAATCCTCCGTGTACGTCTCGCCACCGCGCTCGACCCGCAGGGTGAGAGTCACGGTGTCCGTGGTCTCCGGCTCACCCTCGATGCGGCCGGTGGCGCTGAGGGTGAGCCCGGCCGGCAGCGTGCCGCCCGCCAGCGACCAGGAATAGCCATCACCACCCGTTCCGCCGACACCCCGCAGCTGGACGGCGTAGGGCCCGCCGACCAGGGCCGGGGGAAGGGCCGGGTTCCCGATGGAGAGCGCTTGCGGTTCGGTCACGCGGATCTCGAACTGCCTCGAGACGCTCTGGCCGTCGCCGCTGTTTACGCGGACGGAGAAGGAGAACGTCCCGATTTGCGTGGGCGCCCCGGTGATGAGGGCGTCGTTGGCGGGGAGGTCCTCCACGACGAGCTCGAGGCCGGGTGGGAGGGTGCCCTCGGAGACGGTCCATTCGTACGCCTCGTTCCCGCCCTCAGCGCCGATCCCCGCGGAATATGCCAGGTCGATGGTGGCGTCGGGCAGTGACGTGGTGCTGATGGCAAGCGGCTCTGGAGGCGGCCCCGTGGAGTCCCCGCCGCAGGCGGCGATCATGGCCACCGCGCAGACCGGCGCGAGAAGCAGGCGCATATGCGTAAATTCTCCTGTGATCGAATTACCTGGAGTCTTCCGCCACGTGCAATTTCGCGGCCGGTGCTGCTTCCGGTTACCGCTGGCAGGCGGGGCAATAGAAGGCCGATCGGTTGGACAGGACCTTCCGCTTGATCGGTGTACCGCAGGCGGGGCAGGGGGTTCCCTCCCGGCCGTAGACCTGGAGCAGAGGCTCGAAGCCGCCGGCCTCGCCGCTCGCGTCGCGGTAGTCCGAGAACGTGGTGCCCCGGTTCCGGATCGCCATCCGGAGCACGGCCCGCAATGCGTCCCGGAGCCGGGCGGCCTCCGCCCGGGTGAGGGTACGGGCGCGGCGGGTGGGGCGGACCCCCGCCCGGTGGAGGGCCTCGAGCGCGTAAATGTTTCCCACGCCCGCGACTTTGTACTGGTCGAGGAGGAAGTTGCGGATAGGCACGCGGGTGCGGCGGGTCATGGAGTGCAGCGCGTCGGCGGAAAACGCGTCGTCGAGGGGCTCGAGCCCCAGCTCGGCGTCCCGCGCCCGCCATGCGGTGGCATCGAAGAGCTGGAGCAGCCCGAACCGCCGCGTATCGTCGTAGAGGAGCGTGCGCCCGTCCCGCAGCGCGAAGCGGACGGCGACGTGTGCCAGCTCCGCGGCGCGGGGGACATCGCTCAGGACGAGGCGGCCCGTCATCCCCAGGTTGACGACGAGGCGAGCGTCATCCTCGAAGCGGAGCACGACGTTCTTTCCGCGGCGACCGACACCAGCGAAGGTCCGTCCGGCG
>DATLFF010000240.1:0-15766 GCA_035524915.1 Gemmatimonadota bacterium
GGATCGAGCCCGTAGAGCACGAGCGCCACCGGCACGAGCACCGCCTCGAGCCCGAGCAGGAACACGGTCGCGCCGGCCCACTTCCCGAGGAACAGCGTACCCCGGTCGACCGGCGTCAGGAGCATTCCCTGGAGCGCGGCGTTGCGCTCCTCCTGCGCGAACCAGCGGCCGAATCCGAGCGCCCCGGCGAACAGGAACGCGACCCACAGCGCCCCCGGCCCCAGCCGCGCGAGGTCGGCCGGGCCGGGATCCCCGGCGAAGACGAAGATGACGACCACGAGCACGCCGAAGACGGCCATCGTGCCGAGGCTCTCCACCCGCCGCAGCTCGAGCCGCAGGTCCTTGACCAGGATGTCGCGGGCCGGTCCGAGCCTCACGCCGCACCGTACACGTGCCTCGTCTGAGCGGCCGCCTCGGCCGCGGCCACCGCCCGCTCGTACACCTCGCGCAGCCGGAGCTCGGGCGTCTCGCCTCGCGCGCCCGAGGCGACCACGCGGCCGTCCACCAGCACCAGCCACCGCCCCGCCGCGGCCGGGACGCGGTCGAGGTCGTGGGTGGTGAGGACGATCGTGCGCCCCTCGGCGGAACGGGCATCCAGCGCCTCGCCCAGCCGCGCGGCCGCGTGCGGGTCCAATCCCGCGTACGGCTCGTCGAGCAGCAGCAACCGGGGGCCGTGGAGAATCGCCCGCGCGATCGACAGCCGCTGGGACTGTCCCCGCGAGAGCGTGCCCGCGCACCGGTCCGCCACCGCCTCGAGGCCCACCGCCGCCAGCGCCGCGTCCGCCCGCCGGTCGGGATCCGGCCCGTAGAGGCGGGCGTAGAACCGCAGGTTCTCGATCGCGGTCAGGCCGTCGTAGAGGTAGGTGGAGTGGGAGAGCATCCCGACCTCGGCCTGCCGTTCGCTCGGCGCCGAGAGCCAGTCCTCCCCGTCCAGCCGGACACGGCCGAACGTCGGCCTCAGGAGCCGCGCCAGGAGCTTGATCAGCGTGGTCTTGCCGGCCCCGTTCGGGCCCAGGACGACCAGGAACTCGCCCGGCTCCAGCCCGAAACCGACGTCCTGAAGCGCCGGCTGGGCTCCGAACCACCGCGTGAGCCCCTCGACCTCGAGACGGACTCCGCCGCTCATTTCGATCCGCGCCTCGGCAACCGAAAGCTCAGCGCCCGGGGTCCGTCGAGGGCTCCAGCTCGCCCGCGGCCTGGTACTTCGACGGGCACTTCGCCAGCAGCGTCTCGGCGCGGAAGGTACCGTTTTCCTCCATCCGCCCCTCGACCACCACCTGGATGCCGGGTCGGAAGATGTCCGGCACGGTCCCCGCGTAGACGACCGGGATCCGCGTCCCCGCGCCGCTGCCCGGGTTCGTGATCTCGAAGCTCAGCTCCCGTGTTTCCTCATCCCGCGCCACGCTTCCCTCCACCACGTCGCCGGAGACCCGGAGCTTGCCTTCCATGTCCCCGGTCGCCGCCATGAGCTCGTCGACCTCGCGATAGTAGGTCAGGTTGTCGCCGGTGGCCTTGTAGACGAGAAACCCCGTCGCCGAGGCGACGAGCAGGATCCCCACGGCCAGCCGGCCGAAGCGGGCCGGGCGCCCGGCGCCGGGCTCGGAAAGGTCGCGTGAGTTCATCGGGACTCCTCCAGTTCGCGTTCCAGACGGGCGTGATAGGGAGACTCCGGGGAGGGGGGCGGCGGAGGCGACGGCGGCCCCGTGCGGCGCCACCGGTGGGCGGCCCACAGGACCCCCACTCCACCGGCCACGACCGCCAGGAACGGGATCAGGTACGCGGTCAAGTTGAATCCTCGCCGGGGCGGGGTCAACAGGATGTAGGGGCCGAATCGGTCCACGAAGTACTCCACGATCTCCTCGTCGGAGCTCCCCTGGGCGACCATCTCGCGGACCTTGCGCTGCATGTCCTCCGCCATGAACGAGCGGGAGGATCGGATCGACTGGCTTCGACATACCGGGCACTTGAGCCGCCCCTCGAGGTCCCGCGCCCGGGCCTCCTGGGCTTCGGTGAGCGGGATCGGCGGAAGGTCGGACGCCGAGGCCGCGTCGAGCGAGCCTTCCCGAGCCGGATCCTGCGCCCCCGCGAGCTCCGGACCCGCCAGCAGGAGGGCGGCGATCCCCGCGGCCCCGAGGACCGCCCGCGTCGTCGACGGATGCTCTCGAATCACCGGATCCGCTCCACGTCGGAGCGGTCGCCGGACTCGCCCGAGACGGCGCCCGCGCGCGCCTCCGCGATCCGCCGCTCCAGGTCCGCGTCGGTGAGCGGCCCGACGTGCTTCGACAGGATCCGGCCGTCCGCGCCGATGAAGTACGTCTCGGGAACGCCGTACAGCCCGTAATCGAGCGCGACCGACCCGTCCCGGTCGGGCCCCAGCAGATAGGTCTTGCCGTACCGTCGGATGAACTCGCGCGCCGCCGAGGCCTCGTCGTCGACCGCCACGCCGACGAACGCCACGTCGGCCCCGTGCCGTTGCCAGCCCTCCTCGAGCACCCGCGCCTCGTCACGGCACGACAGGCACCACGAGGCCCAGAAGTTCACCACCACCGGACGGCCCTCCAGCCGCTCCAGCGACAGCGTCGAGTCGGCCGCGTAGAGCGGGATCGAGAACCCGGGTGCGGTCTTGCCCACCAGCGGCGAGGCCAGCGTCTGCTCGCGCGTCAGCATGTAGGTGAACAGCGCCACGACCGCGACCGCGACGAGGATGAATGCGAATCTTCTCATCCATGATATTCTCGCCCTGTGCGGCCTCCGGCGCAAAGGGTAGTTTCCTGCAAATCATGTCCGGAAATCCCCGACACGTCGTCCTCCGGGGCGGCGTCGAGATCGGCGCCTTCTTCGACCTGCCCTGGCAGGGGCTGGTGAGCCTGCACACCGACGACCCGGAGCTCACCGAGATCCTGGTGGAGTCGGGCGCGGTGATCCCGCCGAGGGCGCCGTTCCTCGACGCCACCGGTGAAGGAGTCCACGGCGCCTACCGCCCGCGCGGCCAGCTGAACCTCTTCTTCGAGCCCCCGCTCGCCGCCGTGGTGGAGGCCATCCGCCCCACGCTCGAGGCCGCCGGCTTCGCCGTCGCCACCCCCGAGCCCGCCCCCTGAGCTCCGCTCCTCCGGACCTTCCCGTCATCGAGCTCCGCGGCGCTCGAAAGACCTACGACGCCACCGTGGCCGTGCACGACCTGGACCTCGCCGTCCCGGCCGGCTCCACCTACGCGCTCCTCGGCCCCAACGGGAGCGGGAAGACGACCACGATCCGGATGATCCTGCGGATCCAGGAGCCCGACGAGGGCGAGGTGCGGCTGTTCGGCCGCCCCGTCGACACGCACGCGCTGGATCGCGTCGGTCATCTGCCGGAGGAGCGCGGCCTCTATCCACGGATGACCGCCCTCGAGGTGCTGGTGTTCCTCGCGGAGCTCAAGGGGATCCCCCGCCGCGAGGGCCGCGTGCGCGTCCTCGAGTGGCTCGAGCGCGTGGGGCTCGCCGAGCGGGCCGGCGACCGCGTCCAGAGCCTGTCGAAGGGGATGCAGCAGAAGCTCCAGTTCGTGGCCGCGGTGGCCCACGACCCCGAGGTGGTGATCCTGGACGAGCCCTTCAGCGGGCTGGACCCCATCAACCAGACGGCGCTGCGCGACATCGTGGCCGACCTTCGCCGCCAGGGCCGGACGATCCTCCTCTCCACGCACATCATCGAGCACGCCGAGCGGCTCTGCGACCACGTCTGCATCCTGGCGCACGGGCGGGCGGTGGCCATGGGCCCGCTGTCCGAGGTGCGGCGCGCCCACGGGGAGCGCGTCGTGGCGCTCGACGTCGTCCACTGGACGCCCGAGGTCGAGTCCGCCGTACGGGAGGCCCCCGGGACCGAGGTCGTCCGTCACGACGGGACCGCCTTCGAGATCCGGCTCCTCCACGGGGCCGACCCCGACGCTCTCCTCCGCCACCTGGTGGGCCGGGCGGTCCCCGTGCGGCGCTTCGAGGTGGTGGAGCCGTCGCTCCACCAGGTGTTCCTGGAGCGGGTCGGGGCCCTGCCCCCGGAGATGGAGCCGATCGATGTCTAGGACCCCGCGCCACTCGCGGACGATGGCGATCGTGCGGCGGGAGTTCCTCGCCTTCGTGCGGACCCGGTGGTTCGTGATCGGGACCCTCTTCGGACCCCTCCTCATGTCCACCTTCATCGTCCTGCCGGTCTTCTTCGCCGAGGGCGGCGGGGAGCGGCGCGTGGTGGTCGTGGACGCGACCGGCCGCGACATCGGTGCCGCCGTGGCCGAGGCGCTGACCGCGTCCGGTCCCAATGGGGAGAGCCGCTACCGGGTCGAGACCGTGTCCGCTCCGGCGGCGGCGGACTCCCTGCGGGAGGCGCTCCGCGGGCGAGTCGCGGACGACGAGATCGACGGCTGGATCTGGCTCCCCGAAGGGGTCCTCGCGGCCGAGGCGGCGCGTTACGAGGGCCGCCACGCCACTAGCTTCCGCGACCTGCGCGAGACCCGCCTGGCCATCCAGCGGGGCGTCCAGGAGGAGCGGCTCCGCGCCGCCGGCATCGATCCCGGGGTCCTGGCCGAGGTCCTCGGCCCGGTCGAGGTCGAGGCCCGCGGCCTCTCGGAGGAGTCCTCCCGCGGGACGCCGGACGACCTCTTCATGGCCGCCCAGTTCATGGGGCTGGCGCTCTACCTCGTGATCCTCCTCTACGGCAACGCGATCCTGCGCGCCGTGCGGGAGGAGAAGGACAACCGCGTGGTGGAGCTGATTCTCTCGTCGGTGGCGCCAGAGCGGCTCATGTCCGGCAAGGTGTTCGGGATCGGCGCGGCGGGACTCCTCCAGCTCTCGGCCTGGGTCGTCTTCGCGGCCCTCGCGATCGCCTTCGCCGACGACCTGGCGCCGGCGCTCGGCGCGTCGGTGCCGCAGCTGCCGGACATCCCGCTCGCGGCCGGCCTGCTCTTCCTTCTCTACTTCACCGGCGGCTACTTCCTCTACGCCGCGATCTACGCCGCGCTCGGGGCGGTCGCCACGTCGAGCCAGGAGGCGCAGAACCTCCAGTATCCGGCGATCGCGCCGCTGATGATCGGGTTCTTCATGGTCTTCGCCGTCCTCGACGACCCGACCGGGGGCCTCGCCGTGGTGGGCACGCTGATTCCCTTCACCGCGCCCCTCGTCGTGCCGGTGCGCGCGCTCCTCGTTCCGATCCCGTGGTGGGAGCTGGCCCTGTCGCTGGCACTGCTGGCGGCGGCCTGCGCGACGTTCCTGTGGGTCGGCGGCAAGGTGTACAAGGTCACGGTCCTGGCGACCGGCCAGCGACCCACGGTGCGACAGCTCTGGCGCTGGATCCGCGCCACCTGACCGGCCCGCTGCTCGAACCCGCACACGCCCGCCCTCACTCCCGGACCGGACGCGCCTACTCCACCAGCCGCTCGATCTCCTTCGGCTCGCCCAGCACGACCAGGGCGTCCCCGCGCGCCAGCACGGTGTCGGCCTTCGGCGCGATCCGCCGCTCTACGCCGTGGGGGCCGAGCCGCTCGATCGCCACCACGGTGATGCCGTGCTTCTCGCGGAGGCCGGTGTCGCGCAGCGCCTTTCCCACGAAGCCCCGAGGCACCTGCACCTTGGCCAGCCGGGTGTCGGCGGGCAGCTCCAGGTAGTCGAACCCCTCGCCCTCCACCGCCCGGACCTTGGCCAGGAGCGCGTTCCGCCGCAGGACCTCGCGGTCGAACGCGCCCAGGACGTCGCGCCGGGTCACGATCCCGAGGAACCGCCGGTCCTCTTCATCCTCGACCACGGGGAGCTGGCCGAGGTCGCGGAACCAGAGCTTCTCGTTCACCTCGACCAGGGAATCGTCCGGCTTGACCACCGGGATCTCCGTGACGAGGTCGGCCGCGATCACGGCCGGGGGGAGATCCTCCTCGCCGATCACGCGCTTCAGCTCGTGCAGCTCGACGATGCCCAGGAACCGGCCTTCCTCGTCGCCCACGTACAGCTGCAGCTGGCGGCTGTTCTGGAAGATCTCGACGATCCGCTCGAGCGACAGGTCGGCGGGGTGGAGCTCCACGTCGCGGACCATGATGTCGGACACCTTGAGCGAGCGCATGAGCCGCTCCTGCGCGGTGCCCTCCCAGCGCATCCCGCGCCGGCGCAGCTCGTCGGTGTAGATCGAGGAGCGGCGCAGGGTCCGCGCCACCCAGTAGGCAGGCACGGCGGTCAGCATGGCGGGGAGCACGATGCCGTAGTTCTGGGTCAGCTCGAAGACCATGATGATCGCCAGAAATGGCGCGTGGGTGGTGCCGGCGATCAGCCCTCCCATGCCGGCCAGCGCGTAGGCGCCCGCCGTCGAGGTCTCGCCCGGGAGCACGCCGTGGACGGCTCCGCCGAAGATCCCCCCCAGCATCGCCCCGACGAACATGATCGGGGTGAACGCCCCGCCGGCGCCGCCCGACGCCAGCGTGACAGTGGTGGCCAGGAGCTTGGCGAGGAGGAGGACCGCCATCAGGCCCACCGCCATCCGCTCGGCCAGCGCCAGGTTGATTCCCTCGTAGCCGTTCCCCAGGACGTGGGGCCAGAAGACCGCCAGGGAGCCCACCGCCAGGCCCCCGAACGCCGTCCGCGCCACGAGCGGGAGCCGCGGGCGCTCCCACAGCGCGTACATCTTCTCGAGCGCCGCCTGGAAGCCGACCGACGCCACTCCCGCGGCCACCCCGAGGGCCAGGTAGGGCGCCACCTCCCACGGTGACACCATCGCGTACTCCGCCCCCGGCGCGTAGATGGGTCCGGGACCGACGAAGAATCGCGTGGTGATGGTGGAGATCGCCGCGGCCAGGATCGCCGGTCCGAAGAACACCATGTTGAACGATCCGATGATGATCTCCATCACGAAGAGCGTGGCGCCGATCGGCGTGTTGTAGGCGGCCGCGAAGCCGGCCGCGATTCCCGCCGCCACCAGGATCCGGATCCGCTCCTCGCTGAAGCGGAGCGAGCGCCCCACCCGTGAGCCGAGCGCCGCAGCGATCTGACCCATCGGGCCCTCCCGGCCCACCGAGCCGCCGGACGCCAGGGTCATGAGCGAGGCCGCCGCCCGCTGCAGCGCCGGGGTCAGGCGGATCATCCGCCCGCCGAGCGAGATCACCTCGAGGATGTCGGGGAAACCCCCCTGCTGCGCGCGCCGCCCGCCCAGGAGGATCGTCAGCGACGCCGCCAGCGCCCCGCCCATCGCGGGCACCGCCAGCCGCGCCCACCACGGAGCGCCGGCGGCGACCTCGACCAGCGGACCCGCCCGGTGCCAGAAGCCCGCCACGGCGACGTCGAACAGCCAGCGGAAGGCCGCGCCGGACATCCCCCCGGCCAGGCCGACCAGGCACACGGCGGTGAAGAAGAGGGCGTTCTCGTTGGCCCCGAACAGGCTCCGCAGCCGGCGGAAGAAGAGCCGCGTCGGCAGGCCGACGACACGGAGGACCGTGTAGCGGGTCGGCATCCGCCCCCTGGCTAGCCGGCCCTCCGCCCGGCCGGCCGGGTTCCGATCACCCGACCTTCCGCCCGACCCGGGTCTGGATCGATTGCTCCTGCTCGCCGGTCGATTCGCACCGCTGGAGCGAATCCGCCTCCTCGCCCCTGGCGCGGGCCGAGGACGTGATCGTCATCTCCTGCCCGCCCGCCACGGTCTTCAAGAACACGTTGAAGCGCATCTCGGCGTTCCGATGCCCGTGGTCGCAGTCCATGGCGTCTTCAGGGTCCTCCACCAGGATCCAGTCCGTGGCCACGAGCCCGCTCTCCTTCTCGAGCGTGGAGATCGGCAGTTCCAGCTCGGCGAACGTCTGGAGGATCGCCGACCATGTCTCATCGTAGCCCGCGTCCTCGTAGACCGTGGTCCGGCGGTAGTCGTCGTCGCTCCCGCCCATTCCCATTCCGAACGTGCCGCATCCGGCGACCGCCGCGGCGAGCGCCATCGTCCAGATCGCTCTCATCCCGTCCCCCTCTCGACTTCAGGTCCCGGCCCCGCCACGGCTCCCCGCGCCCGGAGCGCATCGATCTCCGCCACCACGTACCCCGCTTCGGCCAGTACCTCCGCCGTGTGCTCGCCCAGCCCGGGCGGCGGCCGCCGGAGCCCGCCGCCGGCGCCGTTCAGCCGGACGGCCGGCGCCAGCGTGGGGATCCCGGCCACTTCGGTCACCGCCCCGCGGGCCCGCGACTCGGGGCTCTCCAGGGCCTCGGGCACGGTGCGGATGGGCCCGCACGGCACCGCCGCGTCCCCCAGCCGCTCCAGCCAGTCGGACACCGGCCGCCCGGCGAAGATCCGCTCGAGCCGGGGGACGAGCTCCGCGCGCCGCTCTACGCGGTCGCCGTTCGTCCGCCAGCGGACGTCGTCCGCCCACCGGGGCCGGCCGATCGCCGCGCAGAACCCGGCCCACTGCCGGTCGTTCCCGACACCCACATTCAGCCACCCGTCCGCGGCCTGGAACGCCTGGTAGGGGACGATCGAGGGGTGCGCGTTGCCCATCCGCGACGGCGGCGGACCCCCGGCCCACCATCCCTGGGCGTGGTAGGTGAGCAGCGACAGGAGCGCGTCGTGGAGCGCCACCTCGACGTGCCCGCCGCGGCCCGTGCGCTGGCGGTCGAGCAGGGCCGCCAGCACCCCCTGCACGGCGTAGAGCCCGGCCACCTGGTCCCCGAGCGTGATGCCCACGCGGGTCGGGGGCCCATCTGGAAACCCTGTCAGGTCCATGACCCCGGTCTCCCCCTGGACGATGACGTCGTAGGCGGGCCGGCCGGCCGCCGGGCCACCGGCGCCGTAGCCGTTGATCTCGGCGTACACCGTCCGCGGGCTGCGCGCGACCACCGTGGAGCGGGAGAACCCCAGCCGGTCCATGACGCCCGGACGGAAGTTCGACACGACCGCGTCGGACCCCTCCACCAGGCGCCACAGGACCGCCCGTCCCTCGTCCCCGCGGAGGTCGATCGCGACGCTGCGCTTGTTCCGGTTGACGGCCACGAAGTAGGCGGCGGCGCCGGCGGCGGCCTCCACCCAGGGGGGACCCCAGGCGCGGGTTTCGTCACCCCCGTCGGGGCGCTCGACCTTGACCACGTCGGCGCCCAGATCGGCCAGGAGCATGGTGGCGAACGGGCCGGCGAGGATGTGCGTCAGGTCGATCACGCGAGCCCCGATCAGAGGAAGGCCCGATGTCGGCCCGGAGACCGCCGTTGCTCCCTCTGTCACGCCGCCCGGCTCAACCCTCCAGGGCCTCCTCCAGCCGCCGCTCCGGCTCGTCCCCGGTGAGCTCGTCGAAGCGCCGGCCGGCGTAGATCGCGAAGCCGGCCCACACCACGACCACGACCACGGCCAGGATCGACAGGAAGCGGATCGGCACCGCCGTGAGGGCCAGCGCCATGAGGATCGCGGCCCCCTTGCCGACGCGCTGCACGAACATGTTGGCGAACGCCCGCGCCTTGTACTTGACGTCGGACGAGGTCGGCACATACAGCGTCTCGCGCGCCGTCTGGTTGATCGAGTACGAGAACGAGTTGTCGGAGATCGTCAGCAGGGCTCCGGCCCACAGGACGGGCAACACGAAGTAGACCCCGCTCGCGACCGCCATGGCGACCGGCAGGACCATCAGCGCGCTCGTCATGCCGAACTTCCGGATGATGAAGGAGACCAGGAAGAACTGGGTGATCACGCTGACCACGCCGATGATCGTGGTGACCTGCCCGAAAAACGCCTGCGTGGCCCCCGCGCCCACCAGGGTCTCGGCCTCGGTGGCGTACTGGTAATCGAGGATTTGGGAGACGAGCTCGTACAGGAACACGATCATCACGATCGAGAGGAGGTATCGGGAGGCCATCGCCAGCCGCGCCCCCTCGACCGCCGCGTTCATCTTCTTGTCCTGCGGCTCCACCTGGAGCCGATTGGTGTCCCGCCGGCCGATCGGCGACCCGGGCGAACGGGCGAGCATCTCGGCCCGCCAGACGAGCACCCCGATGATCAGCGTCACGATCGCGCAGGCAGTGAGGAGGGTGGACGCGCCGACGGGCTCCACGAGCTGCCAGACCACCAGTCCCCCGACCAACCCGCCGACGACCCCTCCGCCCCCGATCAGGCCGTACAACCGCTTGGACTGCTCCGACTGCGTCATCTCGTTGAGATAGGCCCAGAAGGTCGTGACCCAGATCGTCGACCAGGCGTCCCCGAACAGGTAGAAGACCCAGTTGACCGTCGCGTCGGGAGCGGTGTCGCCGAGCACGGCGGCGAAGCCGAGCAGGGCCAAGACGAAGATCCCGACCAGGGCGGCGATCAGCTTGCGGCTGCCGAGTCTGTTGTACAGCGCGGTGAACAGGATGACGGCCAGGATGGCCACCCCTATGTTCGCAAGCTTCGCGTAGAGTTCCACGTCGGCGCCCAGGGCCTCCACGAAGTACCCCTTCTTCAGGGGCTTCAGCACCTGAAACGTGACGATGACCAGGAACCAGAAGAAGAAGAACAGAAACGCGGGCTCGACCTCGCGCTTCTTGACGTCCACGAACAGCCGCAATACGCGCGTGGCCGGATTCATCGAGCGATCCTCCGAGGGTGAGGGGTACGGGTCCGGCCTATTGTACCATCTCGGAGGTCAGGATGAAACGGCCACCACGACGGGCGCCCTCCAGGGACGGCGCCCGGGAGCGGCGAACGGCGGGACGGCGATCGCTCAGCGGTGGAGCGTCCCCGTGAACTCCTGCGATTCCTCTCTCGGGCGCTCCGTCCGGTGCTCCGAGCTTCCGCCGTTGCTGCCGCCTTCCGCCGCGGTCGAGCCCTTGGACCCGACTTCACCGGATGGGCGGCCCTGCGGCTCGGCCAGGAGCAGGCGGTTCAGATCCACGCCCTCCTCCCCGGCGAGGCGCGCCAGGAAGAGCCAGGATCGAGGGATCTCCCCCCGCTCGTACTTGCTGATCGTCTGCTGGACCGAGTCCACCGCTTCGGCGAAGGTCCGCTGGTCCCGCGATCCGCGGATCTCCTGTAATCGTCGGCCGATCCTCTTCCTCCGGTCTTCATCCATGATGTCGCTCCCATCGACAGAGCCCGTGATCGATCTTCAGAAAGCCGTTGATCGATCTTTGATGAGATTCTATCCCGCACTTCGAGAAGGACCCGTCAGAGATCGTACACGATGCGTGGTACGGGTCAGGGCCGGTAGGCGACCTCCTCCACCGGCAGCAGGCTGCGCTCCAGAAACAGGACCGTGATCTGGCCGAAGAGGTCCCGGTTCGGCTTCTTGGCGAAGCCGTGCCCCTCGTTCCCCGCCACCATGTACCAGACCGGCTGCCCGTTGGACCGCACCTCGCGGACGATCTGCTCCGACTCCGAGGCCGGCACCCGGGGATCGTTGGCCCCCTGCGCCACGAACAGCGCCGAGCGGATCCGATCGGCGTGGTGGGACGGGCTGATCGACTCGAGGTGCGCCCGCATGGCCGGGTCGCGCTCGTCGCCGTACTCGGGCCGCCGCAGGTCGCGGCGGTAATCCTGCGTGTTCTCGAGGAAGGTGACGAAGTTGCTGATCCCCACGTAGTCCACCCCGGCCCGGATGCGGTCCGGGTAGTGGACCAGACTGGCCAGCACCATGTAGCCGCCGTAGCTGCCGCCGTAGACGGCGACTCGCTCCTCGTCCAGGTCGGGCCGCCCCGCGATCCAGTCGAGGAGCGCCCCGATGTCCTTCACCGAGTCCTCGCGGAGCATCCCGTTGTCCAGCGCCACGTACTCCTTCCCGTAGCCGCTCGAGCCGCGGACGTTGGGCGCCACGACCGCCGCCCCGAGCACCTCGGCCCACATCTGGAACGTGCTGCTGAACCCCGGCCGGGACTGGCTCTCGGGGCCTCCGTGGATCGAGACGATGACGGGGAACGGCCCGTCGCCGGCGGGCACGTAGACGAACGCCGGGATCTCGCGCCCGTCGAACGACTCGAAGCGGACGAGCTCGGGCTCGACGAAGTCCGTCGGGTCCAGCCCCCCGATCTCGCTGAACGTCCACTGGACGCGCTCACCGGCGGCGAGCGGTCCGCCGGAGAGGTCGAGCACGAACACGTCGCTCGGCGTGCGGGCGGTGCTGAGCGTGAGCGCCAGGCGCGAGCCGTCGGGACTGAACTCGAGGTTGCCCACGACCCCCACCGGAAGTCCCTCCACCCGGGCGCGCTCGCCGGTGGCCGGGTCCACCAGGTAGAGCCGGGAGATCCCGTCCTCGTTGGTCGCGAACGCCGCGCGCGTGCGCGAGGCGTCGAGGGCGAAGGCCTCCACGTCCCAGGGGATGTCCGCCGTCAGCGGCTCGACCGCGCCGGTGGCGAGGTCCAGCCGGACCAGGCGGCGGAACTCGCTCCCGTCGTCGGTGGCCAGGAACACGCCGCGGCCGTCGGCCGTGAAGGCGGGCTCGATCCCGAGCCAGCTGGCCGGCCGCTCGTCGCCCCCGGCCAGGGTCGAGAGCTCCCCCGTCGAGAGATCCATCAGGTGGACGCGCGAATCGGTGATCGAGACGTACTGCTGGACGAGGAGGCGGTTCCCCTCGGCGTCCCAGTCGGCGGCGCCCCAGGACGACCCGTCCGGCGCCTCCACCGCGATCCGGGCCGAGGCGGTGTCGGCCGCCTCCATCACCCAGACGTCGTTGGATCGTCCGTTGCGCCGGGTGGAGGTCCAGGCGAGGCGCTCACCGTCCCGGCTCCATTCCGCCCCGCTGTTGCGCGACTCTCCGTCCGTCAGGCGGCGCGCTTCGCCGGCGGCGGGGTCCAGCAGGTGAAGCTGGAAGAACTCGCTGCCGCCGACGTCCATGCTGAAGAGGACCTCCTCCGAGGCCGGCCGGCGCGCGATTCCGCTCACCGGCTCTCCGTACCAGGTGAGCTGGCGGCGCATCCCTCCCGGCTGGTCCACCCGGTGGAGCTGGCTCACGTCGCCGAACCGCGTCGTGACGTAGAGGCCGGAGCCGTCCGCCGTCCAGTCGACCAGTCCGGCGCTCCGGGTGTTCTGATAGCGGGCGAGCGCCTCCACCACGCGGCCGGGGACCTCGGGGACGTCTTCCAGGACCACCGCGCCGTCGAGCACGGTGCGGCGCTCCACATCGGTCCCCTGGGCGAGAAGGCCGGCGGGGAGGAGAGTCAGGGCGAGCGCGAGCAGCAGGGTACGGTTCATGGCGCCTCCGGGATCGGCGGACGTGGCGGCGCGCGGCCCGCCGCCCGATGTTTCGGCCGCGAATGGAACCCCGCACAATGTCCCGTGTGGACGGCCCGCTGTCCACGTCCTCCCCCGGGGAGCGGCCTCGGGTGGTGTCCCTGCTCGCCTCCGCCACCGAGATCGTCTGCGCGCTGGGCTTCCGGGGCGCCCTGGTCGGCCGCTCCCACGAGTGCGACCGGCCCGCGGGGGTGGAGTCGCTCCCCCGAGTCACCGAGCCCCGCTTCCCGACCGACGGAACGAGCTACCAGATCGACCAGCGGGTGAAGGCGATCGTGCAGGAGGCGCTCTCCGTCTACCGGGTGGACGCCGAGGCGCTGCGGCACCTCGAGCCGGACCTGATCGTGACGCAGACCCAGTGCGCGGTGTGCGCGGTGAGCCGGGACGACGTGGACCTCGCGCTGGCGGAATGGACGGGCGCGCGTCCGGCGGTGGTGTCGCTCGAGCCGAACGCGTTGGCCGACGTCCATGCCGACGTCCGGCGGGTGGCCGAGGCGCTGGGCGCGCCCGCGCGGGGCGAGGCGCTCGTGGCGGAGATGACCGCGCGGATGGAGGCCGTCGCGGCGCGGGCCGCGGCGATCGGGGCGCGCCCGCGCGTGGCCTGCGTCGAGTGGATCGAGCCGCTCATGGCGGCCGGCAACTGGATGCCCGAGCTGGTGGCGATGGCGGGGGGCGAGAGCGTCTTCGGCGAACCCGGCGTCCACTCCCCGTGGATCGGGTGGGAGGACGTCGTCGCGGCGGATCCCGACGTCCTGTTCGTCTCGCCGTGCGGGTTCGATCTCGCGCGGACCCGCACGGAGATGGGCGGCCTCACGGGCCGCCCCGGCTGGAGCGACCTCCGCGCGGTCCGCGCCGGCCGGGTCGCCCTGGCCGACGGAGTCGCCTGGTTCCACCGACCGGGCCCGCGGCTGGCGGAGTCGGTCGAGATCCTGGCCGAGATCCTCCACCCCGGCGCGTCCGCCCCGACGTGGCGGGGCCGGGCGTGGGCCTGGGCCGGCCGCGGCCCGGCTTGACTCTGTTGATAGTCACCAGGGTCCGGAGCGCGCCGGCGCGACCCCTCACGCTCCCCGCAGATACCCCCACGAGTGCAACCGGTCGTGGTCCTCGTGCCAGCGCTCCCCGATGTCGTCGCGGTAGTACATGTTCGGGATCAGGATGTTCTTGATCCGCTGATACGCTTGGGTCTGCGCCTGGCGCATCGTGGGGCCCGTGCCGACCACGATCAGGATCACCCCCGACTTCCCCGTGATCACCCACTCGCCGTTCACCAGCTTGACGTCCTCGATGTGGACGCCGGCCAGGTCCGGCTTGCGGAAGATGATCACGCGCTCGTCGGAGTTGGCCTCGAACGTCCGCGGGTCGTCGAACGGGAACGGCGGCACAACGATCCGGACTCCCACCTGGAACCCGGACCGCGCCTTGATCTCCACCTTCTCCCCGCGCGCGAGCCCGGCGAGGAGTTCCCCCCTCGGGGTCGTGAGACCCTCCTGCTGGATCGAGATCGTGGGATAGCCGAACCGCGCGGTGAACTCGAGCGGGTAGATCCCCTGCCCGTTCACGATGCAGTTCAGGTCGATGTAGCCGACGTAGCCCTCGTCGGCGAGCTTCCCTTCCATCTTCGCCAGCGTGGCGTTGAAGATCCGGTTCGGCTGCCCCCAGTACATCGCGGTCCCCATCTCGCCGGTCGAGGGGCCGATATTTCCGGGAAAGAGCTTCTTGTTCTCGAAGTTCACGTTGATCGGGGAGAGGAACTCGCTCCCGTTGAAGAACGCGCCGACCGCGATCTCGACCCCCTGCCGCCGCCGCTGGAGCTGGAACGCCTTGACCCGCTGGGCGTAGACCTTCTCGTACGACTCCAGCACGTGCACCACGTCCTGGCCGTCCTCCTCCTCGCCCACGAACAGGAGCCGCTTGATGTTCTGCGCCTCCCCGCTCGGCTTGATCACGTAGCGCGCGGGGTTCGCCTTCACGTACTCGATCGCGTCGCCGAAGGAGGAGAACTCCTCGAACGGTATGATCGGGATCCCGAACGACTTGAGCTCGGTCTGGCCGAAGGAGCGGTCGTCCTCCAGCCGGTCGGTGTAGGCGGTGCCGCCGACCACGTGCTTCCCCTTTTTGCGGAGCTTCTCCGCCTCCTCACCCATCCCCAGCACGTCGTCAAAGACGATCACGTCGGCCCAGTCGACCTCGGCCTTCCAGTCGTCGGTCTTGGGGACGAACCCGTCGCCGATCGACTTCGCCTTCTTCTCCCGGATCCAGTACTTGACCTGGTGGCCTTCCTTCACCACCTGCCAGGCGATGTCGGTGATCAGGGCGTCGTAGGAGACGAAGAGAAACTTCAGAGCGTCGCTCAAGACCCGATCTACTTCATGGCGGGCGCGTACGGGGCGGAACCGGGGACTTCGAGCTCCGGCATCGGCGGCGCCAGGAAGAGCCGCCGCGCCGACTTCGCCAGCAGGCGGGCCCAGCGGGCGGAGCGGTTCACCCGCGCGCTGTCGGTGGCGATTCCGGTGTTGGCGTACATCTGCCGGTACAGCTTGGATATGAGGACGAACGCGAGTCGGGAGCGCCACGACTTCAGGATCCGGGAGCGCTGCCAGACCGC
>DATLFF010000241.1:0-2242 GCA_035524915.1 Gemmatimonadota bacterium
CGCGCGAGATCCTGCTCGCGCTGGACCAGGGGACCACGTCGACCCGTGCCATCGCCTACGATCGGGCGCTCCACCCGCTCCGGGTGGCCCGGCGGGAGCTCCCCCAGAGCTTCCCCCGGCCAGGATGGGTCGAGCACGATCCCGAGCGGATCCGGGACGACTCGGTGGCGACGCTCCGCGAGGTGATCGGATCCCTCGACGGCGGAATCGGATCCGTCGCGGCGATCGGCATCGCCAACCAGCGCGAGACGGTGGTCGTATGGGAGCGCGCCACCGGCCGCCCGATCCACCCCGCGATCGTGTGGCAGGACCGCCGCACCGCCGCGGCCTGCCGCGAGCTCCGGCGGGCGGGCCACGGGGACCTGGTGCGCCGGCGCGCCGGCCTCGAGCTCGACCCCTACTTCTCGGCCGCTAAGCTGGCGTGGATCCTGGACGCGGTGGACGGCGCCCGGGCGGCCGCCGCGCGCGGCGAGCTCGCCTTCGGCACGGTCGACGCGTGGCTCCTCTGGTGCCTGACCGGCGGCGCGGTCCACGCCACCGACGTCTCCAACGCCTCCCGCACGTCGCTCTACGACATCGAGCGCCAGCGGTGGGACCCCGAGCTCCTCGAGCTCTTCGGCGTCCCCGGGGCCGTCCTCCCCGAGGTGCGCGACTCCGCCGGCGATTTCGGAACGACCGCGCCGGAGCTCTTCGGCGCGGAGATCCCGATCCGGGGGATGGCGGGCGACCAGCAGGCCGCCCTGTTCGGCCAGGCCGCATTCGAGCCCGGCATGGTGAAGTGCACCTACGGCACCGGGGCGTTCGCGCTGTTGAACACCGGGGCCCGGCGGCTCCACTCGGAGCACCGGCTGCTGGCCACGATCGGCTGGCGGATCGGCGGGGACGTCACCTACGCGCTCGAGGGGAGCATCTTCGTCGCCGGCGCCACCGTGCAGTGGCTGCGGGACGGGCTCGGGATCATCGGCCACGCCGCCGAGACCGAGGGCCTGGCGAGGTCCGTCGAGGACACCGGCGGCGTCTACCTGGTGCCGGCGTTCGTCGGCCTCGGGGCGCCATACTGGGATTCCGACGCCCGCGGCGCGCTGGTCGGGCTGAACCGCGACTCGGGCCGGGCGGCGATCGCTCGCGCCGGCCTCGAGGCGGTCGCCTACCAGACGCGCCAACTGCTGGAGGCGATGCACGCCGACGGCGCGGACCCGCCGCGGGCGCTCCGGGTGGACGGCGGCTTCGCGCAGAACGACTGGGCGATGCGGTTCCTGGCCGACATGGTCGGCGTCCGGGTCGAGCGTCCGGCCGACGTCGAGACCACGGCGCTGGGGGCCGCCTGCCTCGCCGGTCTCGGCGCCGGGGTGTTCGGCTCCCTCGACGAGATCGCCGCCGCCTGGCGGCTGGACCGCGGGTGGGAGCCGGCGATGGAGGAGTCGCGGCGGGCGGCGCTCTACGCCGGGTGGAAGCGGGCGGTGTGGCGGGTGCGGTCGGAGGGCTCGGAGTAGGCGGTGGTGGGCGGCACAGGACTCGAACCTGTGACCTCCTGCATGTCAAGCGAACCGTGGGGCCGCCGTTCCGGACTTTTTCCCCGCTCCATCGAGGGAAAACCGGGACGGCGGCCCGCAAGGTCTGGTCATAAATCAGGCGAGATTCCCAGCCCGAACTGTGACAGAACCCGTGACAACCCAGTATTCGAAGGCGGAACTCGGTCTCCGCATCCAAGTCGACAACCGAGGGTTAGCGCCTCCCCCCAGTTTTAGAGGAGGGTCACAAGACGCTCGGTTGACCTCTGCCGTCCGTCTTTATCTTGCCAGCGAACCATGATCTCCGTCCTCTCTGGGTCCCCCATACTCAGAGCAATCTTGACTCCGAACTCCTCTCCTGGTCGAAGTCTGGGAACCAACTCTTGATTTCGGATAGCGAAGGAGGCATCCCGGATTGGTTCGTCATCAGCCAGGACCTCGATGTTCTCGGCCACCCCAAGTCCAACATTCTCGATGATTATTTGCTCTTCCTTCCACGCTCCTAGCATGCCCATACGGATTCGTAAATCGGCGGACTGAAGTGATGCTACCGGCTCACCCATGGTGGCTTCGGTGGTCTCCTGAATATGCTCAAGGAACGAAGGCCAGACGGCCTCCAGGCGAGAGTCTAGGTCGTCATCACTTCTCGGCTGCTCCATCCTCTCGTTCAATATCCTCAGCAGGCGAGTCATTCCTTCCCGATCGCATTTGAGCGCCTGAAACTGACTCAG
>DATLFF010000242.1:0-8909 GCA_035524915.1 Gemmatimonadota bacterium
CGCCAGCGGCAGCCCGTCCAGCCGGCGGCAGATCTCGCTCACGCTGTCGACGTTGTCCTCGTCCAGCCGGAAGCCGGGATCCACGAACCGGGCGCGGGCGACGAACATGGCCACCGCCTCCGAATCCAGCGGCAGGCCCACGCCGATCCGCCGCCCGGGCGCGGGGAGCGACAGCGGCGGCGCCAGGAGCTCGTGCTCGATCGTCAGGTTGAGGGACGTCCGGCTGGCCACGAGCGCGTCCACGCCCGGGGCCTCCCGGAGGATCCGCGCGACTTCGGCCGCCGCCTCGAGCAGGTGCTCGAAGTTGTCGAGCACGAGCAGGGCGCGGCGGTCGCCGAGACGCTCGATCACCGCCTCGACCAGCCGGTCGTCCCGCGCCTTCACGCCCAGCGCCTGCGCGATCGCGCCGACCACGTGATCGGGGTCGGAGACCGGCACGAGCGGGACGTACCAGACGCCGTCCGGGTAGTCGGGCTCGAGCTCGCGGGCGATCTCCACCGTGAGCCGGCTCTTGCCGATCCCGCCGGGTCCGGTCACCGTCAGGAGACGGACGTCGTTCCGTCGCAGGAGCTCCGCGCCGGCGGCGATCTCCCGGCCGCGGCCCACGAGCGGCGTGATGAACTCGGGGAGGGATCGCCGCTCCGCCGGCTCCGCCGGGGCGAACGGCGTCTCGGCCGGCGCCTCCCGCGCCCGGATTCGCCGCGCCAGCGCCTCGCTCTCGGGCGAGGGCTCCATCTCCAGGTCCGCCCGGATCCGGCGGCCGAACTCCTCGAACGCCTGGATCGCCCCCACCCGGTCGCCGCAGGCATCCAGCAGCTTCATCAGCTGCCGCAGGGCCCGCTCGTTCAGCGGGTCGAACGACAAGGCCCGCCGCGCGAGGCCCAGGGCCGCGGCCGGGTCGCCCGCCGCCATCCGGTCGACCGCCCCCGTCCGGAGCGCCTCCACCGCCTTCTCCTGGAGCCGGTTCCGCTCGCCGTCCAGCCAGAACCCGAGCTCCGGCGAGGCGTTCGTCACGTGGAACCCCGGCAGGAGTTCCCCCTCGTACAGGTCGACCGCCGCCGGATCCCCCTCCGCCAGGCCCCGGACCAAGGCGGCCGCGTCGCACCACAGCCGCTCCCCGTCCACGCCGATCTCCTCGGCCCCGCGCGGGACGAACACGTCCCCCAGCTGCTCCCGCAGGTAGTGGAGCGCCTGCCGGAGCGCTCGCCGGGCACCGTTCATGTCCAGCTCCGGCCAGAACAGACCGAGGAGAGTGTCGCGCCGGTGGAAGCCGGGCTTCAAGGCCAGGTAGGCGAGGAGCGCCAGCCGTTTCGACTGCGCCACCACGGTGTCCACCTCCGACCGGTCGGCCGCGCGGACGGAGATCCGTCCGAGGAATCGCAACTCGACGCGGAGGGGCTTCGGGCTCATTCTCACCTGCGGCCTCGAGAAATACGTCGGATCGACCGCCGGGTAACGGCGGATCGACGTTCCTGGTAACGCCACCTGGTCAGAATGAAGTTAGAAGACCCGGCGGGCCAGCACAATCGGTCCACATTCGGCCGCAACCGCACAGAAAGGACCCGGAATGCGCAAGCTCCTCCTCGCCCTGCCGCTGGCGCTCCTGCTCGCCACCGCCGCCTGTGGATCGGACAACCTGCTCGCGCCTGAGAGCTCGGCCCTCCAGCCCGCCGACGGCGAGTGCGACCCCTTCATCCGCCCCTGCTGAGCTGACCCCCGCACGGCCCGGGGGCGGCGCTCCGGGTCACGCCTCCGGCGCGATCGCGCCGGTCGCGGCGCCGCTCCCGGTTCCTTCCTCCGCGCCGGGTCCGCCCCCTACGGCTGGAACAGGTACTGGAACTTGAGGAAGAACTGGCGCGAGGTCTGGGCCATCTCCCGGTCCCGCACGCCGGGGATCTCGTCGAACCGCTCGTAGGCGTTGGTGGATCCCACGTAGAAGAGCGTGAAGGGGTTGATCCGGTACGTGACGAGCGGCTCCAGGCTCAGCGACTCGTCGAAATCGTCGTACTGGACGATCACCCGGCCGAACAGTCGCCGCGTCAGGTTGAAGGTCGTCCGCGCGCGGAAGATGTAGCCGTCGAAGATCTCCTCTCCACCCACTTCCAGCCGGGACCGCCGGATCGAGGGCTCCACCACCAGCCGGTCCATCGGCCTGAGCGTGGCGAAGACCTCGAGGAACGACGCGTCCCCCAGCTCGGGGACCGCCAGGTTCCGGGCGATCTCGTCCCCTCCCCGGAAGAAGAAACCGGCCGTGACGCGCGCGACGGGGGTCGCGCGGAAGAACGCGAACCACGAGAACTGGTCGTCGAAGTCGACGCCGCGGAAGCGCTCGTACGACCAGATCGGACCGATCTCGAAGAACGCCTGCATCGGCAGGCTCATCTCGATGGTGGGGTTCACGTAGCCCGACTTCTTGCCGCCTTCGTGAGTCCAGTCGCGCGCCACGCGGATGTCGGCGGTGAACTGGTCGATCGCGCCGGAGCTCGGATACCAGTTGAGCTCGTGAAAAGCCACGAACCGCTGGAAGTCGTTCCGCGTCTCGAACCCGTTGTCGGCGCGGAACGTGGGCGAGGACGTCCAGTAGTCGAAGTCGAAGCTCCAGAAGCGCGCGCTCCGCTCCACGCTGGCGTAGCCGCCCCAGCCGGAGAACGATTCGCCGTCGAACACGGCGGTGTGCTCGCCGTCGGCGAAGGTGAGGGCCCCGAGCGAGGCGGTCGGGCCGGCCTCGTCGGGCTCCTGCGTGTGGGTCCCGACCAGCTGGTACTCGAACCGGTAGTTGTCCAGGAAACGGTGGGTCCCGTCCACGCCGAACGCGCTTCCCGAGCCGCCGCCTTCCTCGAACCGCCGGTCGGTGACGAGCGCCCCGACGTACGAGCTCGCGCCGTAGGTCCGCCGGAACCGTCCGATGTTCGAGAAGCTCTGCTCGCCGAGGCCCACGAACGAGCGCTCCTGGAACGGCAGGATGAGGGGGGAATTCTCGTCCAGGGCGCCCAGGTAGGCGAACGACGTGCGGCCCATCCGGCCCACCGTCTTGGCGGCGACGAGCGGGTCGTTGATCTGGCGCGTGTAGACCAGCGTGAAGTAGCTGTCGAACAGGTCGCTCCCCTCCTGGAAGAAGGGACGCCGCTCCGGGAAGAAGAGGGCGAAGGTCGTGTTCACGTCGATCTGGGCGACGTCGGATTCCACCTGGCTGAAGTCGGGGTTGACGGTCCCCTCGAGCGTGATGCCGGAAGCGTGCGCGAAGCGGGCCGTCAGCGAGGCCTCGGCGTCGAACTCGTCGTCTCCCAGACCCGAGCCCGGGTCGTCCGGATCCTCCAGCATGGACGCGTGCGACGCCACCACCGCCGGAAGGAGCTCCAGCGCGCCTCCCGGCTCCACTCCCCGAATGCCGGTCAGCGTGCCCCACTGGCAGAGGAAGCACTGCTCGTCGCGGTCGATGGCCGCCCACGAGTGCTGGGCCCGGCTCTCCCGCGGACGGGTCCGCCAGAAGTTCACCCGCCACTCCTGCTCGGGGCGGTCCGGGAAGCGCAGGCTCTTGAACGGGATCGCCATCTCGATCTGGTAGCCGCTCTCCGTGATCTTCGCGTCGGTGTGATAGACGATGTCGAAGCCGGAGTCCTCCCCGCTCGAAGTCGAGATCCGCAGGTCGCCCTGCACACCGGTCGGATTGGCGAAGAGCTCATACCCCCACGACGCGTCGCCGTAGGTGTCGATCATGACGCCGAAGAAGTCGTCGGAGAACATCTGATCGCGGTCACGGAGCGAGGTGCGGACCGTGGAGGGGTCGTCGTAGGCGATCAGGGCGACGTAGAGGTGCTCGTCGTCGTAGGTGACCCAGGCCTCGCTCTCGACCGGCGGTCGGGCCATCTCGTTGGGGAAGTGCTCGACGAACCCGCCGGCGCGGGCGGCCCCCTCCCAGCCGGGATCGGACAGGTCGCCGTCGATCTCGATCGGGCCGGCGGCTCGCGAGACCTCGAGGGTGGGACGGATCTGGGGGTCGCGGCTCTCGCCGCTGTTCTGGGCCGCAGCGGAGCCGGGCAACAGCAGTACGATCAGTGCGACGAACGTGGCGCGGGGCATCCATGCCTCCTTTCCGCTTCGTCGCCCCTCGCCGAGCGACCCTGCGGTCGGTTTTGGTGATGGCCGTTCCGCACCCCTACGGGGAAGCGGGGGACGGCGTTTCAACAACTATAGTTGTATAACTATTCCATCTCTCCCAGGGCCCACGCCGCCGCACGGCGGACGCGGGGCGAATCGTCGCCTTCCAGCCGGGCGATCAGGGCCGGCACGGCGGCGGAGTCCTCGGCGATGCCGAGTCCGAGCGCTCCGGCCTCCCGCGCGCCCGGCTCGGGGCTCTCCAGCGCGCGTCGGAGGAGCTCGGACGCGGCGGGGTCGTCGATCCGTCCGAGGCGGATCGCCGCCACGCGCCGGACGCACGGGTCGGGATCCGCCAGGCCGGCGGCCAGGACGGGGACCGCTCCGTCGCCGCCCTCCTCCTCCAGCGCCCACCGCACGACCGCCAGCACCCGCGGGTCTTCGCTGGCGGCGGGCTCGGGCGGGCCGCCCCGCCAGCTCCGCGAGCGCACCGAGCCGACCGCCAGCTCGCACGCCACCGGATCGAGACCCCGGATCCGCTCCAGCAGGTCCGCCGCCAGCGAGTCCGCGGGGACCGCCAATTCGAGCGGCTGGACCGGGGCCCCGTTCAGCGCCGGCGGCTCGCCGTCGCGCAGCGCGGCCGCCAGGACGGCCGCCGCCAGCGCCGCGGCCGCCCCCAGCGCGAGCGGGAGCCGCCTCACCGGTCCCAGTCCGCGTCGCCCAGCGCGCGGGCGGCGGCCTTGCGGACCTCCGGGTCCTCGTCGTTCAGGAGCTCCACGAGCGCCTCGTAGGCCGACGGCGCGTGGATCTCGGTGAGCGCCCAGATGGCGTCCTTCCGCACCTCGGCGTTCGAGTCCTGGATGAGCCGCCGGAGGGCCGGGACCCCGGCCGGATCCTCGATCTCTCCCAGCGCCCAGGCCACGTACTCGCGCACCTTGGCGCTCGAGTCCCCCGCCGCCTCGATCAGCGCCGCCGGCGCCGAGGCGGGCTGGATCTCGCCGATCGCCCACGCCGCCGTCGAGCGGACCTCGGCGTCGGCGTCGCCGAGCGCCGCCGAGAGTGCCGGCAGAGC
The DNA here is from genome assembly GCA_035524915.1 of Gemmatimonadota bacterium. Lineage (GTDB taxonomy): Bacteria > Gemmatimonadota > Gemmatimonadetes > JACCXV01 > JAHWKZ01 > DATLFF01. Next base: position 5,168 of record DATLFF010000242.1, read on the forward strand.
GCGCGGATCCTCGATCTCGCCCAGCGCCCACGCCGCCTTCCGCCGCACCTCGACGTCGGAGTCGCGGAGCGCTCCGCCGAGCGGCTCGACGGCCGAGGGGCTCTCGATCTCGCCCAGCGCCCAGGCGGCCGTCCGCCGGATCTCCGCGTTGTCGTCGCGCAGCGCCTCGGTGAGGGCCGGCACGGCGCCGGGGTCCTCGATCTCACCCAGCGCCCAGACCGCCTTGGTGCGGACCTTGGGGCTCGAGTCCCGCATCGCCGTGCGCAGGTACTCGATCGCGCCGGGGCTCTCGATCTCGCCCAGCGCCCACACCGCCATCTCGCGGACTCCCGCGTCGGCGTCGCCGCGGACCGCCTCGCCCAGCGCGGGCACCGCCCGCGCATCCTCGATCTCGCCCAGCGCCCACGCCGCCATCTGCCGCACCCCCGCGTCGGGATCGGTGCGGAGGGCCCGCATCAGCGCCGCCACCGCCCGCGGGTCCTCCAGCTCCCCCAGCCCGCGGGCCGCGGCCTGCCGCACGTCGGCATTGCCGTCCCGCAGGGTCGGGATGAGCGCGGCCACCGCGGTGGCCCGCTCCCGCGACGACATCCCCGCGCCCTTGTCGGAGTCGGAGTCGGAGCTCGAAATCGAGTCGGAATCGGAGTTCGAGTTGGAATCGGAGTTCGAATCCGTGACCGACTCCGACTTCGAAAACGAGCCGTCCGCGTCCTCGACATCGTCCCGCGGCTCCTCGCGGAGGAGACTGCGGGCCACGAACCGCGCGCTCTCCTCGGGCAGCAGCGCGTCGACCACCCGGCGGACCGCGCTCCGGTCCCCGTCCGTCCGCGCGGAATCCGCCCGCGGCGGGGCGGGCCCGATCGCGGCCAGCGGCACCGCCACTGTGGCGAACACGGCCGCGACCGCCAGCGCCTTCAGCGCCGAGAGCCCGTGGCGCCGCGCGTCCGGCGAGAGGATCCTGAGCATCCGCCCCTCGAACTCCGAGCGCTGGGCCAGCGGCATGGCCGGCGCCGGCGCGCGCGGGCTCGGGGCGTGGCAGACGATGTCGAGCAGGTGGTCGGCGTAGGAGGAGGCGCGTGTGCCGGCCCGGAGCACCAGGTCGTCGCACGCCCGCTCGCTCTCGGCGCGGAGCCGCCGCGCCGCCGCCCATACCATGGGATGGAACCACCAGAGCGCGCACGCCCCCCACGCCAGCGTGTGGGCGAGCGCGTCCTTCCGCCGGACGTGCGCCAGCTCGTGGACGATCACCGCACTCCGCCGCTCGTCGGACCACTCGAGCGCCGTCTCCGGAAGGATCACGACCGGCCGGAAGACTCCGGCCGTCAGCGGCATCGGCACGCTGTCGGAGACGAGGAGCCGGACCGGCGTGTCGAGCAGGAGCCGGTCGGAGGCCCGCCACAGCGGCTCGTCCCACTCGGGTCCCCCGATCGGCCGCGCCGCCTTCACGCAACGCCGCAGGGCCAGCGCCCCGGCCAGCCAGCGCGCCGAGACCAGCGCCGCGCCGGCGGCCCAGAGGCCGAGGAGGAGCGCCCACGAGGGCCGGACGGGGCTCGCCGCGGCTTCCACCGGATCGTCGCCGGAGATTCCGCCCGCGGCCGGGGCGTCCCCGGCGCTCCGGACCGCATCCGGGGCGGCGGTCTCCGCCGACCCGCCCGACTTCACGCTCGGGGCCTCTCCCACCGGCCGGCCGGGGGCCGGCCCCTCCGCGCGCTCCAGCGTCTCGACCGCCGGCGGCGGCCCGAACCGGACCAGCGTCGGCAGGACTTCCAGCCGCCAGGGTGAGACCGCCGTCAACAGCGGCATCCCCACGATCCCCACCAGCGCGAACGACCACACCAGGTGGCGCGTGGCGGCCGACGCCCCGCGGAGCGCCGCGGCCAGGCCCCAGGCGAGGGCCAGAAGCACCGTTCCCTTCATCAGGATCTCGATCGCCAGCATGGCTACCTCCCCTCCCGCCGGGCCGCTTCGACCCGCGCGGCCAGACGCTGGATCTCGGCCGGCGAGACCTCGGTGTCGGACATCTTCAGGAGCGCCAGCGCGGCCGCCTCCGGCCGGCCGTCGAAGAACGTGCGCACCAGATGCTTGAGCGCGCTCCGGCGGGCCCGCTCGGCCTCGACCGCCGGGCGGTAGACATAGCGCGGGCCGTCCTGTCCGTGGACCGCGTGGCCCTTCTCCTCGAGGACCCGGAGCACCGCGCGCACGGCGGAGTAGCTCGGCGGGTCCTCCATCTCGTCCATGATCTCGGCGACGGTGCCGCGGCCCAGGCGATAGATCGCGTCCATCACCTGGCGCTCGCGCGGGCTCAATTCCATCAGGGACTTGCTCGGCATCGGTGCTCCGGGGCGGAGGTGAGGCTCGCTCGTGGGAGCGCGCGGGTCGCGAAAGCGTTGCGTGCTGAAATTCCAGCACTATGCTGGAATCTTAGCATACTCCCTGGTGAACTGTCAATGGCCGGGTCGACGAGCGCTACGAACCACCCGGCGTCCTCGCTCGGCGGAAGACGAAGCGGAACTCGTTGTCGGGATCTCTCTGGCGGCACGTGAACCCCGAGGCGTCGGCTTCGTAATCGCACAGCCAGTCGTAGATCGGCAAGTGCAGCGAGCCGCTTCGCGTCCGCGCGAAGGCCGTTCGGACGTCGTCCTGGAGGAAGACGAGGCCGGACTCGGAGGCTTCGATCCGCACCCGCCAGCCGAACTGCTCCATGTCGAACGCCCCCGTGTATCGCGCCGCCGCGGATTCCGTGAGCGGGCTCGGATCCAGGGTGAACGAGGTCAGGGCGGGGTCCTCCCCCCGGTAGAGTGAGACGATGTCGGCGTTGAAGCTGCCCGGCCAGCCCGAGTTGGAGGAGAGCGTCACGACGGAAAGCCCCGAATCGAAGTGCATGTAGACCTGCGCGAGCGCCCCGGGCGAGCGGCCGGTGATCGACACGTCCCCGTCGGCCGGACGGGGGAAGAGGGCCGAGCGGGTCTCCGGGGCGAGCAGGTCCCCTCCGTACGCCGCGCGAAAGAAACGCCACACGTCCTCGGCATCGGCGAACATCGAGCCGCCGCCGATACGGTTCGCCGTGATGTACACCGGGGCCTCCAGCCGCTCGCCGTATACGGGACCCGGGGCGTACCGGTGAGCCATCTTCGGAACCACCGCAAACGGCTGTTCGTGACCCACCGACGGAAATCCCTGCCGGGCGAACTCCTCGTCCAGATAGCGGCCGAAGGACCGTCCCGACACGGCCTCGATCACGGCGGCCAGGAGCGCGTACCCCCCGTTGGAGTAGTCGCTGTCGGTCCCGGGCTCGAACGCGAGCGGCTCGCGGGACAGTCCGTCCACGATCTGCTCGAGGGTGAGGGGCTCCGCCGTGTCCATCCAGGCCAGGTCGTTGGTGTGGGGGACGCCGGAGGTATGCTCGACGAGATGGCGAAGCGTGATCCGCTCGGCCCCGGGGAAATCGGGCAGGTGGTCCACGAGAGGGGAGTCCAGCGAAACGAGACCCGCATCGACCATCCGTCCAATCGCTACGTCCGTGAACTGCTTCGAGAGCGAGGCGATGCGGAAGCGCGTGTCCGGCGCGACCGGCCGGCCGAACCGGTAATCCGAGAGCCCGTAGGCACAGTGATAGACGATGCTGTCGCCTTCGGCGATCAACACCACCCCGTCGAACACGGCCATCTCGCGATACTCGTCGACGTAGGCGTCGATCCCCTCGAGGCTGCCGCAGGGCCGAGCCGCTTCCTGGGCGTGGAGCGAC
>DATLFF010000243.1:0-2283 GCA_035524915.1 Gemmatimonadota bacterium
CGACTCCGGCGAGTTCTTCTTCCTCGAGATGAACACGCGGCTCCAGGTGGAGCACCCGGTGACCGAGATGGTGACGGGGCTGGACCTGGTGCGGCTCCAGCTCGCGGTCGCGGCCGGCGCGCCGCTGCCGGTCGCCCAGGAGGACGTCGTCTTCCGCGGCCACGCGATCGAGTGCCGGATCGCGGCCGAGGACGCCACGGCGGGGTTCCTGCCGGCCACGGGGCGCGTGGCCGCGTTCCGGGCGCCCGCCGGGCCCGGCGTGCGATGGGACGGGGGGATCGAGGCCGGCACCGTCGTCTCGCCCCACTACGACCCGCTCCTCGCCAAGTGCGTGGCGTGGGGGGAGACGCGGGACGCGGCGCTCGAGCGGATGGCGCGGGCGCTGGAGGAGACCGAGATCGCGGGGGTGGAGACCAACCTCGCGTTCCAGCGGGCGCTCCTCGACCACCCGGACGTCCGCGCCGGCGCGGTGCACACGACGTGGCTGGAGGGCGCGGCGGAGGAGGTCCTGGCGGGGATCGCCGCGCGGCGGGAGGCGGACGCGGCGGTGGCGGCGGCGCTGGCGGCCTGGTGCCGCCACACGGCACGCGCGCCGGTCGCCGCGAACGGCGCGCGGGGCGCGGGTTCCGGCGGGCCGAGCCGGTGGCGCGAGGGGGCGACGTGGATCGGTCTCCCGTGAGCGCGCTGGGCGGGCCGCCGGACGTCCGGCCGGGCGGGGACGAAGCCGATCGGGCCGCGGTGGCCGAGCCCCGCGAGGTCGGCGCGCCCCCGGCCGGCCCCGGCGCCGGCGACCTCGTCGAGGTCGCGGTCGACCGGATCGCCCACGGCGGCGACTGCGTCGGCCGCGCGGACGGGCTCGTCGTGTTCGTCCCGCGGACCGCCCCCGGCGATCGCGCCCGGGTGCGGCTGACCGAGCGCCACCCGCGGTGGGCGCGGGGCCGCGCGGAGGCGTTGATCGAGCCGGCGGAGCTCCGCGTGACCCCCGGCTGCGCGATCTACGACCGATGCGGCGGCTGCCAGCTCCAGCACCTGCCGATCGAGGCCCAGCGGGCCGCCAAGGCGGACGCGGTGGCGGACGCGCTCGAGCGGATCGCGCGGCGGAGCCCGCCCGGGCCGGTGGAGTGCCGGCCCGCCGCCGACCCCTGGCACTACCGCCAGCGCGCCGTCCTGACGTGGCGCGCGGCGGGGGCCCGCCTCGCGCTCGGGTTCCACGACTGGGACGAGCTCGCCGCGGTCGTCCCGCTGGTCGCCTGCCCGATCCTGGACGAGGCGGGGAACCGGGCGCTGGCTGGGCTCGCCGGCGGTCTGGTCCGGGCGCTCGGCCTGGAGGACACCGCCCCGCCGGGGACGTCGGTGCCGCGGGGCGAGGGCCCGGAGGGCCGTCTGGCCGTGCGGGTCCTGCCGGGCGGCGCGGTGGACGCGGGCGTGTTCGCGGCCGACGCCGGCACCGCCCGGCGGCTGGCGGAGTCGTGCGCCGAGGTCTCCGGCCTCGCGGTCACGTGGGGGCTCTGGCGCCCGCCCGCGCCGCTCGCACTCGCCCCCGGCGCCCCGCGGCTCGAAACCCGCTTCGACTACCGGGGCCTCACGCTCCGCGCCGGCTTCGACGCCTTCCTCCAGGCCGACCTCCACGCCGCCGAGCGGCTCTACGACGCCGTGCTGGAGGCGCTCGAGCCCGCCCCCGGCGACCGGGTGGTGGACGGCTACGCCGGGATCGGCGTCGTCACCGCGCACCTCTCCGCCGCCGGCGCCGTGGTGACCGCGGTCGAGTCCCACCCGGGCGCGGCGTCGGACCTCCGCGCCAACGCCGCTGCCGCCGAGGCGGCCGGGGGCGCGCAGGTCCACGTGCTGGAGATCCCCGCCGAGCGGATGGACTGGGCGAAGCCGCAGCCGCGCGCCGTGGTGTTGAATCCCCCGCGCGGCGGCTGCCCGCCCCGCGCGCTCGCCTCCATCGGCCGCTCCACCGCCGAGCGGATCGTCTACGTCGCGTGCGACCCGGCGACGCTGGCGCGCGACGTCAAGCGGCTCGGCGCCGCGTGGCGGCTGGACGCCGTGACCGCGTACGATCTCTTCCCGCAGACCGCCCACGTCGAGACGGTGGCGCGGCTCTCCCGGCAGCGGCGGCGGGCGGCGTGAGCGCGGGCGGCGTCTACTGGGTGAGCGACCCGGCCGGCGGGCCCCACCGGCGGGTGACACTCCGGCCGGTCGCGGAGGGGATCGAGGCGACAGTGGAGCGGGACGGCGACCCATCGTTGACCACAATCGTAGTAGGCGGTGACGGACGCG
>DATLFF010000244.1:0-8121 GCA_035524915.1 Gemmatimonadota bacterium
CAAGATCGTGGCGCTGATCGGACCTTCGGGCTGCGGCAAGTCCACCCTGCTCCGGTGCTTCAATCGGATGAACGACCTGGTGCCCAGCGCGCGGGTGGAGGGGCAGGTGCTCTTCCACGGCGAGAATCTCTACGACGATCACGTGGACCCGGTCGAGGTGCGACGCCGGATCGGGATGGTGTTCCAGAAGCCGAACCCGTTTCCCAAGACGATCTACGACAACGTGGCCTTCGGGCCGCGGCTCTACGGCAAGCCGAAGGACCTGGACGACATCGTGGAGGGCTCGCTCCGCCAGGCCGCGCTGTGGGACGAGGTGAAGGACCGGCTCCAGGCCAGCGCGCTCGAGCTCTCCGGCGGCCAGCAGCAGCGGCTCTGCATCGCCCGGGCGCTGGCCGTGACCCCCGAGACCCTGCTCATGGACGAGCCGGCCTCGGCGCTCGACCCGATCGCCACCGCCAAGATCGAGGAGCTGATCCAGGAGCTGGTGAAGGACTACACGATCGTGATCGTGACCCACAACATGCAGCAGGCCGCCCGCGTCTCGAACTACACCGCCTACCTCTACCTCGGCGAGCTGATCGAGTACGACGAGACGAACACGGTCTTCACCGCCCCCCACGAGCAGATGACGGAGGACTATGTCACCGGACGATTCGGCTAAGGCATCGCGGCACTTCGACCAGGAGCTCGCGGAGCTCCGGGATCTCCTCCTCCAGATGGCCAGCCTCGCCGAGGAACAGGTCCGCGCCGCGCTGGCGGCGGTCAAGCGGCGGGACGCCCAGACGGCCCAGCGGGCGATGGAGCGGGACCGGGAGGTGGACGCGCTCGAGCTCGACATCGAGGAGCGCTCCATCAACCTGCTGGCCCGGCGCCAGCCGATGGCGGTCGACCTGCGGATGCTGGTCTCGACGCTCAAGATCTCGAACGACCTGGAGCGGGTGGGCGACCACGCGGTGAACATCGCGCAGTGCGCCCGCCGGCTGGCCGAGACGCTCCCGGTCAGCATGCCGAGCGAGCTCGAGCGGATGGCCGACGTGGCCACCGGAATGCTGCGCGACGCGATCGAGGCCTTCATCGAGCGGGACGTCACGCTGGCGCGGGAGGTCCTGGTCCGCGACGACGAGGTCGACCGCTACAACGACGTGGTGTTCCGCTTGATGCTGAAGGAGATGTCCGAGAACACGAACAAGCTGATCCCCGGGCTCCAGCTGATGCTCGTGTCGCGGAACCTCGAGCGGATCGCCGACCTGGCCACGAACCTGGCCGAGGATGTCATCTACATCGTCGAGGCGCGCTCGATCAAGCACCACGTGCGCGAGATGAAGTCGGCCGATGAGGAGGCGCCCGCCTCCGACCACGAGGCGGAGGGGGAGTGGGACCAGTAGCGTGACGGCGAACCCCGCCCGGATACTGGTCGTGGAGGACGAGCCGGACCTCAGGAGCCTGCTGGACCGGCAGCTCCAGCGGGCCGGCCACCAGGTGCTCCTGGCCGAGGACGGGATCGAGGCGCTCGAGAAGGCGTGGAGCGAGCCGCTCGATCTGATCCTGCTGGACCTCATGCTCCCGCACCTGGAGGGCACCGAGGTGTGCAGGCGGCTCAAGCGGGACGAGCGGACGGCGCGGCTCCCCATCATCATGCTGACGGCCAAGCAGGAGCCGGTCGACCGGATCGTCGGCTTCGAGCTGGGGGCCGACGACTACATCACCAAGCCGTTCAACCTGCGCGAGGTGGTGTTGCGCGTGGCCGCCGTGCTCCGGCGGAGCCGCGGCGAGGACGCCCGGCCGTCGATCGTCGGCTTCGGCGAGCTGGCGGTGGACCCCGCGGCGCGGACGGCCAGGGTGGGCGGCGAGGAGATCCACCTCACGACTCGCGAGTTCGACCTTCTGCTCTTCCTGCTGACGCATCCGAACCGCGTCTTCAGCCGTTCCGATCTCCTGCGCCAGGTGTGGGAGTACGACTTCTCGGGCTACGACCGCACGGTGGACGCCCACGTGGCCCGGCTCCGGCGGAAGCTCGGGCCGCCCGGCGACGCGATCGAGACGGCCTGGGGCATCGGCTACAAGTTCCGTCCGCCGACGGAACGCTGAAGGGGCGCCTGGCCCGCGCGGGCGTGGCGTTCCACCTTCCGGCATGCGGCTCCGTCACCGGATCTTCCTGACCTATCTCGGCGTCGCGACCATCCTGGTCGCGGCGGGCGGCGCGATCCTCTACCGCGCGCTGATGGACGAGGCGTGGGCGGGGATCGAAGCGCGGCTCTCGATCGGCGTGCGGCTGGTGACGGCCATGCTGGAGGCCCCGGGCGCGCCGGGCTCCCCGGGGGAGCTGGACGCCCGAGTGGACGCCCTGCTGGACGCGCTGGCGGCGCCTCCCGGGACACGGTTCACGGTGGTCGGCCCCGACGGGCGCGTCCTGGCCGACAGCGGGTTCGACGGGCCGGCGCTGGAGGCGCTGGACGACCACTCCCGCCGGCCGGAGGTGGCCGGGGCCCGAGCCGCCGGGGAGAGCGGCAGTGTTCGCTACTCGCGCTCCGTGGAGTCGGATCTCGTCTACCGGGCCCGGCGGATCGAGCGGGGACCGTGGGCGGGGAGCGTGGTGCGGATGGCCGTGCCGGCCGACCGGATCGCGGCGGCTCGGACCACGGCGCTGGGGCGCGTGGCGCTCGGACTCGGGGCGGGGCTCGCGCTCGCGCTGAGCGCCGGGGCGTTCTGGGCGCGCCGGCTGGCGCGGCCGATCGGCGAGCTGGCGGCCACGGCGGGGCGGGTGGCCGCGGGTGATCTGGAGGCGCGGGCCCGCGTGGACACGCGCGACGAGCTCGAGGACCTGGCGGCGGCGGTGAACGCGGCCAGCGCGCGGCTGGCGGATCGGATCCACGCGTCCACGGCCGAGCGCGACCGGCTGGAGGCGGTGCTCGACGGGATGGCCGAGGGCGTCCTGGTCACCGACGCCGGCGGCCGGATCGTGCGCGCCAACCCGGCGCTCGCGGTCATGTTCGGCCTCGAGCGCGAGCCGGTGGGCCGCACGGTGATCGAGGCCCTCCGGCACGCCGCGGCGGCCGAGGCCATGGGTCGCGCCGCCATCGACCGGGCCGCCGTGACGGGCGAGGTCCGCCTCACCTGGCCGGCGGAGCGCACGCTCACGCTCCACGCCGCCGGACTGGGCGGCGGCGGAGCGGTCGGCGTGTTCCACGACGTGACCGAGCTCGACCGGGCCGAGGAGGTCCGGCGCGATTTCGTGTCGAACGTGTCCCACGAGATCCGCACGCCCCTGGCGGCGATCGCGGGCTACGCCGAGGCGCTTTCGGAGCCGGGGGTCGGTCCGGAGGAGGCCCGCGGGCACGCCGAGGTGATCGCCCGCCAGGTGGAGCGGCTGACCGCGCTGGTCGACGACCTCCTCCGGCTCTCGCGGCTGGAGGCGGCCGGCTTCGAGCCGCTCGTCGAGGACGTGGACGCGGGCGCCCTGGCGGCCTCGGTGGGAGCCGAGTGGCGGTCCCGGTTCGAGGCCGCCGGCATCGGCCTCGAGGTGCGGGTCGAGCCGGGACTCGACGTCCGGGGCGAGCCCGGGCTCCTCCGGCAGGCGCTCGAAAACCTGCTCGACAACGCGCTCAAGTACTGCCCCCCGGGGAGCACGATCCGCCTGGAGGCCGGCCGCGAGGGCGGCGACGTGACGCTGACGGTCTCGGACGACGGACCCGGCATCCCCCGGGAGGCGCAGCCCCGGATCTTCGAGCGGTTCTACCGCGTCGAGAAGGGCCGCGCCCGCCCCGGCGGCGGCACGGGACTCGGCCTGGCGATCGTGAAGCAGATCGTCGAGGCCCACGGGGGCTCCGTCGCGGTCGAATCGGCGCCCGGCCGGGGAACCGCCTTCCGGATTACGCTGTTCGCCCCGGCCCCCGCCTGACGCCGCGTTTTTCCTCTTGCGGCCCCGGACGTTTCGGGTCAAAATTCACCTACCGGTCACGAACCCGTCACGACCGACCGGTAGTCTTCCGACGCGAGCTGCAACGAACAATCGAAGGCCCCGACCGCACTCATGCCCGAAAGGTGGACCATGGACTTTAGGCGTACGCTATTCGGAACGGCGCTCTGCGCGCTCGGGCTGGCCGTCCTGGCCAATCCGGCCCCGCTCGCCGCTCAGGGCGTGACGACGGCCGCCATCGGCGGCACCGTCTCCGGCACCGACGGCAATCCCATCGAGAGCGTCACGGTTACGGTGAGGAACGAATCCACCGGCATCCTCAACGGCTCCCTCACCGACGACGACGGCGACTACCTGGTCCCGGGACTCCAGATCGGCGGACCGTACACGGTCGAGGCCGGCGCCGGCGAGCTGGGCTATACCCCGGAGTCGCGCAGCGGCATCCAGCTGACCCTGGGCCAGCGGCTGGACCTCGATTTCGTGCTGGCGACCGACGCAGTCCAGGTGGAGGGGATCACCGCCACCATCAACACCACCGACCAGATCATCAACCCCAGCCGGACGGGCCAGGAGACGCTGATCTCGGAGAACCAGATCGCGAACTACCCCTCCATCACACGGAACTTCACCGACTTCGTCGGCTCCTCGCCGCTCAGCGGCACCGGCGGCGGCGCGACCGCCATCGGCGGCGCGAACAACCGGTTCAACTCGATCCAGCTCGACGGGGTCGTGACTCAGGACCTGTTCGGTCTGGGCTCGACCGGCCAGCCGGGCGGCCAGGCGGGTGCGCGCTCCATCTCGATCGAGGCGGTGAAGATGTACCAGATCATCGCAGCTCCGTTCGACGTCCGCCAGGCCGGCTTCACCGGCGGCCTGATCAACGCCGTCACCAAGACCGGCGGCAACGACTGGGGCGGCTCGGTCTACGGCTACTTCCGCAACGAGAGCTTCGTCCGCGAGAAGCTGGAAGTGGATGGAACGGACGTCGAGTTCGGCGAATTCGACAACCAGCTCTACGGCGGCACGTTCAGCGGTCCGATCGTGCGGGACCGGGTCCACTTCTTCACCGCCGTGGAGGTCGAGCGGGACGAGCGGCCGGGTGGCGAGGTGACGATCGGCGTGAACACCCCCGCCGAGGCGCACGTCACGACGGCCGACGTGGAGGCGATCGCGAGCCGCATCGGCGCGCTGGGCGGGAATCCCGGCGGGTTTGGCCGGTTCACGGTGAAGAATCCGAACACGAACCTGTTCGGGCGGGTGGACGCGCAGCTGAACCAGAACCACCTGCTCACGGTCCGCCACAACTACGTCCGAGCCGAGGACGACGTGGTGCAGAACCGTTTCGGCGGGTCCACCTATTCGTTCGACTCCAACTTCTACTTCTTCGAGACGACGACGAACTCGTTCGTGTCGGCGCTGAACTCGACGTTCGGCAACTCCGGCTTCAACGAGCTGACGTTCGGGTACACCCGGATCCGGGACCGCCGGACCCCGCGCGAGACGTTCCCCGAGGTCAACGTCCGCGTCGCCGACGCCGACGGCTCCGGCACCACCACGGTGCGGATGGGCGCGGAGTTCTTCAGCCAGGCCAACGAGCTCGACCAGGACTCCTGGGAGATCTCGAACAACCTGAGCTTCGACCTGGGGGACAACCACCGCGTCACGCTGGGCGTGCAGGACCAGATCTTCAAGTTCCGCAACCTGTTTCTCTCCGGCGCCACCGGCTCGTGGTCGTTCGACAATCTGGACGACTTCCTGGCGGGTGATCCGGCCTCGTTCCGGCGGAACATCCTGCACTCGAGCGTGGACGACCCGAACGCCCGGTTCAGCGTGAACAACTTCTCGATCTACGGCCAGACGGAGTACCGTGGATTCGAGAACGTGGTGCTGACCGGCGGGCTCCGCTACGACGTGCCGTTCATGCTGGACGATGCGATCCGCAACCCGCCGGTGGAGCAGCTGGGACGGACGACCAGCGAGATGCCGAGCGGCAACGGCGTGCTCTCGCCGCGGCTCGGGTTCAACTGGGATGTGAACGGCGAGGGGATCACGCAGGTGCGCGGCGGCGTCGGCCTCTTCACCGGACGCCAGCCGTTCGTCTGGCTCTCGAACCTGTACACGAACACCGGGCTGTTCAGCGGCACCCTGACGTGCTCCGGTGACAACGTCCCGACGTTCACGCTGGACCCGAACAGCCAGCCGAACGCCTGCGGCTCAGCCAGCCCGTCCTTCCCGACCCCGGCCGTGAACACGGTCGATCCGGACTTCGAGTTCCCGAGCGTGTGGCGCTTCGACGCCGCCGTGGACCGGGAGCTGCCGTGGAACGTGGTCGGCACGGTCGAGTTCGTGTACAGCAAGTACAACAAGCAGATCATCCTGAAGGAGCTCAACGTCGACTTCGACAATCCGGTGTCGACGACGCAGGGCGGAAGGCCGGTATTCGGGACGCACAAGGCGGGTCTCCGCGGCAGCACGCCGCAGAACCAGATCGCGACGCCGAACCGGATCACCAGCGAGTTCCTGCAGGTGGTGGACATCACGAACAGCGACCAGGACCGGGCCTGGAACCTGATCTTCCAGGCGCAGAAGCGGTACTCGGACGGCTTCCAGCTGAGCGCCTCGTACACGCTGTCCGACGCCGAGGACATCTCAGGCCTGACGTCCTCGATCGCCACGTCCAACATCGGTTTCAACCCGACGGCGGGCAGCCCGAACGATCTGCCGCTGGCGACGTCGGACTACATCCAGCGCCACAAGCTGAGCCTTGGCGGCATCTGGGACGTGGCCGAGTGGCTGACGTGGTCCATGTTCTACTCAAGCAATACGGGTGATCAGTACTCCTACGTCTACGACGGCGACGTCAACGCCGACGGCTACGAGAACGTGGCCGCCAGCAACCGGTTCAACGACCTGCTCTACGTCCCCCGGGACGCCAGCGACATCACCCTGGTCGACCCGGCGGACTGGGACGAGCTGGACGCGTACATCTCGACCGAGGAGTGCCTGAACGAGAACCGGGGGCAGATCATCGAGCGCAATGTCTGCAAGGAGCCGTGGCGGCACCGGGTGGACACGCGCTTCACCTTCAAGATCCCGACCGTCGCCGGTCAGCATGGCGAGCTCGTTCTCGACGTGTTCAACGTCCTGAACCTGCTGAACCAGGACTGGGGACGGAACGAGGGAGTGGCCTTCGCCGCCATCGACCTGCTGGAGCTCGAGGGGTGGGACGTGGCGAACAACCGGGGCATCTTCGACCTGGACCAGGTCAACCTGGACGAGGCCGGCCGCGCCGATCCGCTGACGGTCTTCGACGTGTCGAGCCGCTGGCAGGCGCAGATCGGCTTCCGGTACGAGATCAACTAGACCGGCGAGACGACCGCCGGAAACGGAGACGGCCCCTGTGCCCTGCGGCGCGGGGGCCGCTCCATATCCAGATACCCGGAGGACCCCGGTTCCGGTAACATCCCCTCGATGATGCCCTCGGTCCCCCATCCTGCGCGGCGCGGTCCGCGGGGCGCGGCGGCGCTCCTGGTCGCGGCACTCCTGGCCGCCTGTGCCAGTCGCGCGCCGGCCCCTCAGACCCCGACCCCGCCGCCGGAAGCCGGGGATGCCGAGGAGGCCGGGCGGGCCGCCTTCCTGCTCGGCCCCATGGTGGGCCACACGACGGACGAGTCGGCCTCCTTCTGGGTCAAGGCGGACCGGCCGGGCACCCTCTCGGCGATCGTGGTGGACGAGCGCGGCGAGTCGCGCCGAGGGGAGGCCGCGCTGGCCGGGGACGGGATCGGGGTCGTGACCGTAGAGGATCTCTCCGCCGCCACGCCCTACACCGTCCGCTTCCAGCTGGACGGCGTCCCCGTCGAGGCCGACCCGCCGGTAGCGTTCCGCACGTTCCCCGACGACGACGATCCGGCCGTCTTCACGATCGCGCTCGTTTCGTGCGCGCGTGTGCCGTGGGACTCGATCCAGCCGATCTGGCGCGCGCTCGATGCCGACCGGCCCGACGTGGTGCTGTGGCTCGGCGACAACGGCTACCTGGAGCACGCCGACTCGCTGAATCCGGCCGACTACTCGGACCCGGCCCGGATGGAGTCCCGCTACGCCGAGATCAAGGCGCTCCCGGCCGTCCAGGGGGTGCTCCGGCACGCCCCCAACTACGCCATCTGGGACGACCGTGACTACGGATGGAGTGACTCCGACCGGCTCTT
>DATLFF010000245.1:0-5340 GCA_035524915.1 Gemmatimonadota bacterium
CGCCTCATGTCGAAGGGCAAGGTCAAGTGGTTCAATGACGCGAAGGGCTACGGGTTCATCGAGCAGCCGACCGGCGAGGACGTGTTCGTGCACTTCACCGCCATCCAGACCGATGGCTTCAAGACGCTGGCCGAGGGGCAGGAGGTGGAGTTCGAGGTCCACCAGGGCACCAAGGGGCCCCAGGCAGCCAACGTCATGAAGATGTAGCGATCCCGGACCCTCGATCGACCCTCGCGGCGCCCCGCCCTCCGGCGGGGCGCTCGCACGTCGAGACCGGCGTGAGGCGGCCGCTCCTGGCGCTGGCGGCCGCGGCGCTGGCGGTGGCTCCAGCGGCGCTGGCGGCGGTTCCAGTGGCCCGGGCGAGCCCGGCGCCGGCGGCCGCGCCGATCGACTCCGCGGACCCCTGCCCCGAGCGGACCGGCGCCCCGAGCGCCGACCTCTACTGCGTGACGCTCCTCACCACGCGGGCGGCTCCCGCCGCCACGGGCGCGGCCTGGCTCGTTCCCGCCCCGTCCCCGTTCGGCCTGGCCGTGACCGCCGACGGGCGCCACGTGTGGGAGCTGGACATCGAGATCGAGGGCCTCCCCGACCCCGCGTCGCTCGGCCCCTATGGCGCCTACGTGCTGTGGGTCACGACCCCACTCCTCGACCCGGTCATGCGACTCGGCGAGGTGGGGAACGGCCGTGTCCGGCTGGGCCCGGTGACGTTCGACAAGTTCCTGGTGCTGGTCTCGGCCGAGGTCTCGGCGGACGTGGAGCGCCGCGCCGGGCCGCTCGTCCTGCGGGGGGCCTCCGCCGCCACGCGGCTCCAGCCCCACGACCTGGCCTCGGTGCTGGCCGCCGCGACGCCGGCGGCGGGCGAAGGGCACACGGGCCACGGGGAAACGGTGGGGGGGTGGCCCGCGCCCCCCATGCACCCGGCGATCCCCATGCTCCCCGGCCTCGAGCGCGGGCTCGCCCCGGACGCGGACCCCTGGCTCCCGGCGCTCGACCCGGCTGCGGTGCCGTGGGCCGTCCCCACCCGGGCGCTGGAGCTCTCCGACGGCGACTCGCTCCACCTCGTGGCCGCTCCCGTCAAGCGCCGCCTCGGGAGGCGGGACGTGGTCCTCTACGGCTTCAACGGCCAGATCCCGGGTCCGCTCGTCCGCGTCGATCGCGGCGCCACGATCACGGTCGGGTTCGAGAACCGCACCGAGTGGCCCACCGCGGTCCACTGGCACGGCGTGCGGCTCGAGAACCGCTTCGACGGGGTCCCGCACGTCACCCAGGACCCGGTGCCGCCCGGCGGCACCTTCCGCTACGAGGTGCGCTTCCCCGACGCCGGGCTCTACTGGTACCACCCGCACCACCGGGAGGACGTCCAGCAGGACATGGGGCTCTACGGCAACCTCTGGGTGCGGCCGGAGGATCCGGACTGGCTGGCCCGCGTCCACCGCGAAGAGGTCCTCGTCCTCGACGACCTGCTCCTGGCAGAGGACGGCACCCCGATCCCGTGGGGGCGGGAGACCGCCACCCACGCCCTCGGAGGCCGCTTCGGCAACCAGGTGCTGGTGAACGGCGAGCCCGACTGGCTCCTCGAAGTCGACCGGGGGGAGGTGGTCCGGTTCTGGCTCACCAACGTGGCCAACACCCGCGCCTTCAACGTTTCGTTCGGCCGGCCGGTCAAGGTGGTGGCCGGGGACGTCGGGCTCTTCGAGCGCGAGGAGTGGGTGGAGAGCGTGACGATCTCGCCGGCCGAGCGCTACGCCGTGGAAGCGCGGTTCGACGAGCCCGGCGAGGTCGCGATCGTGAGCCGGGTCCGGGGGGTCGACCACGTCTACGGCGGGTTCGTGGAGATCGCGGACACGCTGGGCCGGATCGTGGTGGCCGAACGCCGGGCCGCGCCCGACCTGCGCGCGGAGTTCGAGCGGCTGCGCGAGAACCCGGCCGTCCGGGCCGAGCACGCGCCGTTCGTGGCCGCGGCCGCGGGGCCGCCGGACCACGAGCTCCGGCTCACGGTCGAGGTCGGCGACCTTCCCTATCCGGTGGGGATCCTCATGCGGCTCGACGCCGTGTTCTTCAACCCGGTCGAGTGGTTCGACACGATGCCCCGCATGAACATGGCCACCACCGGGCGGAACGTGCGCTGGATCCTGCGGGACGCCGAAACGGGACTCGAGAACGAGGCGATCCGCTGGCGGTTCCGGGTCGGCGACCGGGTGAAGATCCGGCTGGTGAACGAGCGGGACGCCTTCCACGCCATGCAGCACCCGATCCACGTCCACGGCCAGCGGTTCCTGGTCCTGTCGGTGAACGGCCGGCCGAGCGGAAACCTCGTCTGGAAGGACACCGCCGTCGTCCCCGCCGGAGGCACGGCCGAGATCCTGGTGGAGATGTCGAACCCGGGACGCTGGATGGTCCACTGCCACATCGCCGAGCATCTCGAGACCGGGATGCGGACGGTGTTCGAGGTGGACCCCTGACGCCCGCCCGCGCAGGGTGTACCCTTGGAGCGGTCCGCCGCCGCACCGAGCCCGGCGGATTCCCCTGCCCCGACCCGCAAGCACGGAGGTGACGATGCGCGTCCCGCGTCCGCTGGCCCCCCTGGCCCTGCTCTGGCTCCTCGTCCCGCCGGCCGCCGCCCAGGACCCGGGCGGCGCGGACACCCTCCCGACGGCGGTGGCCAGGTACGTGACGGTGGACGCGCCGGTCGTGGCGCTGGTGGGCGTGCGGGTGGTGGACGGGACCGGCGCGCCGGCGGAGGCGGACCGGACGATCGTCCTGCGGGATGGTCGGATCGAGGCCGTCGGAGCCGCCGGGGAGGTGGCCGTGCCGGAGGACGCCGAGGTGCTGGACCTGGCCGGTCACACGGTGATCCCCGGGATCGTGGGGCTCCACGACCACACCTTCTACACCACATCGGGCCGCCGCGCGCAGCTCACCTGGAGCGCCCCGCGCCTCTACCTGGCGAGCGGGGTCACCACGATCCGGACCACCGGCAGCTACCATCCCTACTCGGAGGTCAACCTGGCGGCCGCCATCGAGGACGGCCTGGAGCCGGGGCCCCGTATCCACGTGACGGGGCCGTACCTGACCGGCGTCGGCGGGGCGGGCTACATGACTCAGGTCGGAACGCCCGAGGACGCGCGCCGCGTGGTCGCCTACTGGGCGGAGGAGGGCGCCACCTGGTTCAAGGCCTACACCGCGATCTCGCGGGCGGAGCTGGCGGCCGTGATCGACGAGGCCCACGCCCGGGGTCTCAAGGTGACGGGCCACCTCTGCTCCGTCTCCTTCCGCGAGGCGGTGGCGCTGGGGATCGACAACCTCGAGCACGGCTTCTTCACCAACACCGACTACGACTCCGCCAAGCGGCCCGACGAGTGCCCGTCGGAGTTCCGCCGGGGACTCCTCGACGTGGAGATCGACTCCGACGAGGTGCGGGCCACCTTCCGCGACATGATCGACCACGGCGTAGCGCTCACCTCGACGCTCGCCATCTATGAGCTCCTGGTGCCGGGCCGCCCGCCGCTCGAGCAGCGCACGCTCGACGCGCTCGCCCCGGAGTCCCGTGAGGACTACCTGCGCTCGCGCGACGAGATCGCCAGGGACGCCGACACCTCGATCTGGCCGGAGCTCTTTCGCAAGGCCCAGGCGTTCGAGCGCGCGTTCCACGAGGCGGGGGGTCTGCTGGCCGCGGGCGTGGATCCGACCGGGATCGGCGGCGCGCTCCCCGGGTTCGGCGATCAGCGCAACTACGAGCTTCTGATCGAGGCCGGCTTCACGCCCGAGGAGACGATCCGCGTCATGACGCTCAACGGAGCCACCGTGCTCGGGGAGGACGCGCTCTACGGCTCGATCGAGCCGGGCAAGCTGGCCGAGCTGGTGGTGATCGAGGGCGACCCGGTCGCCCGCCCGGAGGAGATCCGGAACGTGACGCTCGTCTTCCGGAACGGTCTCGGATTCGACTCGGAGAAGATCCTCGAGGACGTGCGGGGGGCGGTCGGCATCCGCTGAGCCCGGAGCGCGGCGGATGGCGGGGTCACATCTGCTCGATTAGTATCGGCCGTCGCTCCCGTCCCTCTCCGACTCCGACCCCGGCCAGCTCCCGATGAGTGGACACGATCGAACCCCGGTCCCGCGCTCCCCGCGGGTCGTCCGCCCGCCGCGGATCGCCGGCGTGACGTTCCACCACCCCCTCTCGTTCTGGCTCGGCACGGCCTCGATCACGAGCGGGGTCCTGCTCCACCTGCCCGACTACTTCGCGGCCGGGGACATGGACTACCACATGGTCGGGATGGAGATGGGGACCGGGATGCTGGTGGGGATGGCGCTCATCCTCGCCGGCTTCGCCCTGGCCGCGCACGGCCTCGTCTCGTGGCGTGATCTGACCCGCCCGCCCCAGCGCGGCGGAACGCGCCTCCACCTCCACGCCATGGACAACGCTCCTCTTTCGGCGACCCACTGGGGCCTCCTGTTCGTGCTCGGGGTCGCCTTGATCGTGGACGTGATGAAGCCCGCCACGCTGGGGTTCGTCGTGCCCGGGATGAGGACGGAGTACGGCCTCACGACCGGCGGGGCGGCGCTCCTGCCGATCGTGGCGCTGACGGGCACCACGGTCGGCTCGTTCGTGTGGGGGGCGCTCTCGGACCGGATTGGCCGCCGGGCGACGATCCTCCTGGCGTCGCTGATGTTCATCGGGACCGCCATCTGCGGCTTCATGCCGTCCTTCGGCTGGAACCTGTTCATGTGCTTCGTCATGGGCACCTCGGCGGGGGGCATGCTGCCGATCGTGTACGCGCTCATGGCGGAGTCGATCCCGGCGAAGAAGCGGGGCTGGCTGGTGGTGCTGCACGGCGGGATGGGGACGGTCGGCGGCTACCTCGTGGCGAGCGGGCTGGCGGCGCTCCTGGAGCCCCACTTCGCGTGGCGGATCCTGTGGTTGGCCGGGCTTCCGACCGGGTTGCTGCTGATCGTCCTGAACCGGTGGATCCCCGAGTCGCCGCGGTTCCTGCTGGAGCACGGCCGGGTGGCCGAGGCCGAGGCCGTGATGGCCCGGTACGGGGTGCTGGTGGAGAAGGTGCCGGAGGAGGAGCAGCCGACCCCGGTGGCCTCGATCGATCCCTCCGAGGCGCTCCACGGATCGCGGCTCCTGCGGCTCTTCCGCCGCCCGTTCCTCGGCCAGACCCTTACGATCGCCAGCTACGGGCTGGGGTGGGGGCTCGTGAACTGGGGGTTCCTCACCTTCGTCCCGACGATCCTGCAGGACCGCGGGGTCGAGGTGGGGAGCGCGAGCCGGGTTCTGTTCCAGTCGGCGCTCCTGGCCGTGCCCGGAACGCTGCTGGTGGCGTACCTCTACGGGAT
>DATLFF010000246.1:0-15587 GCA_035524915.1 Gemmatimonadota bacterium
CGCGGGGCGGGAGCGGGCCGGCGCGGCGAACGGCCGCGGTGCCCCCGGCGCGCCGCCGATCGTGGCCGGCGCGATCGGCGGGCACGCCGGCGAGCGGGTCACGATGGTGGGGTACCTCACGACCACGAAACGAGTACGAACCAAACGGGACGAGCCGATGATGTTCCTGACCCTGGAGGACGAGACCGACATCTACGACGTGGTGCTCTTCCCGCGCGCCTACCAGCGGTGGGGCGACCGCCTGGTCGATCGCGGGCCCTACGTGGTGACCGGCCGGGTCGAGGACGACCCGCACCCCTCCTCGGTGACGGCGGAGCGGCTCGAGCGGCTGGAGGAGACGTGAAGGCGGGCGCCCGCGCCTCGCCCGTCGCCGCCTGGGTTCCCGCCGACCTCCCGGCCGCCCCCGGCGTATACCAGTTCGAGGCCGAGGGCGGCACCGCGCTCTACGTCGGCAAGAGCGTGAACCTGCGCCGCCGCGTGCGTGGCTGGTTCTACTCGGGCGGGCCCGCCGACCCGCGGCTGGCCGAGATGCTGGCGCTCGCACGAAGGGTCGCGGTGGAGCCGACGGGGAGCGATGTGGAGGCCCGGCTGGTCGAGGCCGAGCGGATCGTGGCCGGGCGCCCGCGCTACAACCGCGCGCTCAAGAACCGGGCGCGCGGCTGGTACCTGGAGCTGGACCTGGGCGAGCCGTTTCCGCGTCCGCGGGTGGTGCGCGCGCCCCGCCGGGCGCGGGCCCGGTACTGGGGGCCGTACGCCGGACGCGCGCCGGCCGCCCGCCTGGCGGGGCTCGTCGAGCGCGCATTCCGCCTGCGCAGCTGCGCTGGCCGCATCCGGCCCGACCGCGAGGGTTCCCCGTGCCTCGCCCACGGGCTCGATCTCTGCACGGCGCCGTGCGTGGCCGCGGTGGGCCTCGACGACTACCGCGCGCAGGCCGATCGCGCGGCCGACGCCCTCGCCGATCCGGCCCGCGCGCGCCGGAGCGCCCGCGCGCTCGAGTCCGAGCGTGACCGGGCGAGCGGGGCGCTCGAGTTCGAGCGCGCGGCCCGCTGGCAGCGGAGGATCGAGTGGCTGAACGAGATCGAGTCGCTCCGCCCGGCGCTCGACGCTCGCTGGCTGGAGCGGGCATGGCTGGTGGTGCTCCCGCACGGGCGGGAGGGCTGGGGGACCCTGCTGGGCGTGGCCCGCGGGCGTGTGCTGGCGCGCCGCGCGGTCGATTGGCAGGACGCCGCGTGGAGGGGAGTGGTCGACGACGCGTGCTACGCGGTCCGGGTCGCGGCCCTGGCCGCCGGGCCGGTGCTGGAGCCGGGCGAGCTGGTGGCGAGCCGGATCGTGACGGGATGGATGCTGGACGGGTCGCCGGAGGGGCTCCCGGTGGACCTGGACGCCCACGCCGACGGCGAAACGGCCGCTCTGATCGGCGCGTGGCGGAGCGCGGTGCTCGGCTAGCGGGGGAAGCGGGGGACCTGGCGGCGGGCCACCTCGTACTTCGTCTCCGGCTCGGGGGCCGTCGTCCCGCGGATGTGGCCGCGATGGGCCCCGCAGGAGAGGCACTCGTAGCGCACCGCGCCGTCCTGATCGGAAGCGAATCTCTCGCGCTCCCCGCAGTAGGGACAGACCGGGCCGTCCGGCCAGCGAATCCGCTCGAGGCGCCGCTGGGCCGTGTAGGGGATCGTGCGTTCCGGCCGCTCCATGGTTCTGCTCCTTTCCGGGGGCTGCGGGCAGTGTATACCTTCGGATGTATCGCGTCGTGTAGGTATCTTACATCACGGGCGTTCACTCGGTCACCACCGCGTCCCCTGCCGGTCGCTGGCGTGCGTCCCGGCCGGGGCCGATCTTCCCGCCACCCATGGCCCGCCTTCCCGCCATCGACCCCGCTGCAATCGAGGACGAGCGCATCCGCGCCGGCTTCGAGGACATGATCAGCCGGATGGGGGAGGTCACCGAGAACCTGCGGATCCTGGCTCACGTGCCCGTCTACGTGGACCTGATCCGCGCGGTCTCCGAGGCGATCGACGCGCCGGGCGAGATGGACCCGGTGCTCAAGCAGATCGTCCAGCTCAAGGTGGCCCGCCTGACCGGCTGCGAGTACTCGACCGACCTGCTGGAAGGGGCGTTGGTCGAAAAGGGAGTCCCCGAGGCCAAGATTCACGAGCTGGATTTCTACGAGGAATCGAGCCGGTTCGACCAGCGGGAGCAGCTCGCGCTCCGGTTCACCGAGCAGGTGATCCTCGACGCCGTCGACGACGAACTCTTCCACGCCGTGCGCCGGGAGTTCTCCGTCCGGCAGACGCTGGAGCTCGTCGTGACCGTGTGCCTGGAGGACTTCTACTGCCTGCTGAACCGCACGCTGGGACTGAAGGCTCAGGGGTTCCGCGAGAGGGCGCTCGCGGCCGGGAGCGACCCGGCGGGGTCCGAACCGGGGTGACCCTCGTCGTGCTCGACGCGGCCGGAACCCTGATCGAGGTCCGCGGCTCGGTCGGCGAGGCCTACGCGGAAGCCGCGCGCGCCGCGGGGGCCGAGCTCGACCCGGCCCGGATCGAGGCCGGCTTCGCCCGGGCCTGGCCGGATTCCCCGCCACTCGCCTTTGGAGGTCTCCCCCCGGCCGAGCGGCGCGTGGCCGAGCGGGCCTGGTGGCGCGACGTGGCGCGCCGGGCCGTGGCGGCCGCCGATCCGCCCTCGGAATTCGATTTCGACGCGTTCTTCGACCGGGCCTGGGAGCGCTTCGCCCAGCGCGCGGCGTGGCGCATCTTCCCCGACGTGGGGCCGGCCCTGCGCGCGCTGCGCCGGGGCGGCTTCCCGCTCGCGGTCTTCTCCAACTGGGACGGCCGCCTGCCTGGGTTGCTGGACGCGTTCGGCCTGGGAGGCTTCTTCGCCCGCGTGCGGGCCTCGGCCGACCTCCCGGCGGCCAAGCCCGCGCGGGAGGCGTTCGACGCGGTCGCCGCCGAGCTGGCCGGCCTCGCCGGCGGGGAACCGCCCGTCCTGGTGGGGGACCGGCTGGACCACGACGTGGAGCCGGCGCTGGCCGCCGGGTGGCGCGCGGTGTGGCTCGACCGCGGCGGCCTCGGGGGTCCCGCCCCGGACGGCGCGGTCCGGATCGCGGACCTCAGCGAGGTCCCCGCCGCGCTCGCGGCTCCGGTTCCGTGACCTCCGCCGGCTCCACCAGCTTCTTCTTCGATGGGACCCCTCCGCGGCCCTTCGGCCACCGGGGCGCCAGCGGGACCCATCCCGAGAACACGCTGCCGTCGTTCGCGGCGGCCGCCGAGCGCGGCGCCCGCGGCTTCGAGCTCGACGTCCACCGCTCGGCCGATGGCGAGATCGTGGTCTTCCACGACGACACGCTGGAGCGCACGACCGACGGCCGCGGCCGGATCCGGGACCGCACGCTCGAGGATCTCCGGGGGCTCGACGCCGGCCACGGCTTCACCCCCGACGGGGGGCGGACCTACCCGTTTCGAGGGCGCGGGATCACGATTCCGACCCTGAGGGAAGTCTGCGAGGCCTTCCCGGAGATGCCGCTCATCGTCGAGATCAAGCAGGTCCATCCGCCCGTCGAGGAGGATCTGGCACGACTCCTGCAACAAACGCGTGCGGACGACCGGGCGCTGGTCTTCTCCCTCCAGCAGGAGGGAGTCGACCGCTACCGCGCCCTGGGAACGGGACGGCCGACCGGTTTCGGGCCCGACGACGTGGCGAAATTCCTGCGTCGACTCGGCTCCGACGATTGGGACGGCTACGCCCCTCCCGGGGCGGCCTTCGCCGTGCCGGTACGCTGGAACGGCGTCCAGGTGGTGAGCCGCCCGTTCGTCGACGCCGCGCACCGCTTCGGGTGCGAGGTGTATGTGTGGACGGTGAACGACCCGTCCGAGATGGAGCGGCTGCTCGACCTCGGCGTGGACGGGCTCATCACCGACTTCCCGGAGCGACTCGACCGCGTCCTGGCCGAGCGCGAACCGGGCGACTGAAGCCCTGGCGAGAGAGGACCCTGGTGGACGAGAGCACGCTGCGCGCCGCACTCGATGCGATGGATATCGGGATCGCCCTGGCGGCCCCGGACGGCCGCATCGAGTACGCCAACGCCGCCTACGCGGAGTACGTCTCTCATCCGCGCTCGTCGATCGAGGGCGCCTCGATCTTCGGAGCCGGCTGTCCGTGCCCGGCGCTCGTCTCGCACGAGGCCGAATGGGCGACCAGCGAGGGGATCGCGGTCACGGGCGACAGCCCTCAGGGCATGTCGATCGATGTCGTCGCGCGGCCGATCTCGCCCGGTGCGCGGCTCCGGCTGGTGGTGGTGCGCCGGGGATTTGTCCGGTCCGCCCAGCGCCACGGGCTCTCCGACGAGATCGTCGAGGATCTGCAGTCGTTCCTCGCCGAGCTGACCGGTCACCCGGCCGAGCCGGACGCGCTGATCGCCCCGATCTCGCTTCTCATGCTGGGCATCCGCGACCTCGACGAACTGCGCGAGCGCCTGGGGGACGAGATGATCGAGCGGATCCACCGCGAGGTGGCGCAGGCGCTGGTGCTCCAGAAGCGAAAGGCGGACATCATCAGCCGCTTCGGGGAAGGACAGTTCCTGGTGCTCGCGCCGGAGACGCCGCGGCACGGCGCGGCCATGCTGGCGGAGCGGATCCGGGCGCGGGTGGAGTCGATCGATTTCGAAAGCGACGGGCGTTCCATTCCGATCTCGCTCGTGACGTGGGCGGCCGAGTACCGGCCGGACCTCGACGGTCCCATCCGCGAGGCCGTGGAGCGCGGTTCCGAGGCCGTGTCCGGCCGCGCGATCGAGCCCATCGTCTGACCCGCTTGTCCGCGCCCGCCGGGCGCGTCGCATCCGCCGCATCCGCCGCATCTCCCTTCCCGCGTGTTGACACGCCCATCGGTCCACGATAACCTGCGCTCCTCATCGATCGGTCTGTTGCCAGCCACTCCAGAGTCGGAGGATGCATATGAACAAGGGCGAGTTGCGGGACGCTCTCGCGAAGAAGGCGGGGCTCAAGAAGAAGGACGCCGAGGCGGCGATCAACGCCCTCTTCTCGACCGATCGCGACGGGATCATCGCGAACGAGCTGCGTGCGGGGAGACGGGTCCAGATCACCGGTTTCGGCACGTTCGAGTCGCGCAAGCGCAAGGCGCGGATGGGTCGCAACCCGCGGACGGGCGCGGCGCTCAAGATCAAGGGCGGCAACTATCCGGCGTTCAAGTCCGGGAAGGGGTTCAAGGACCGGGTCGACAAGTAGGCTCGGCGATCACGGCGTCCCTGGCGGAAGGCATCCCGAGCGGGATGCCTTTCGTCTTTCGGGCTCCACTCACACCGGGATCACGCGCATGGGGGTTCGCTACCTCGACGGCTCGCGCCTGCGTCGCGCCACCGCGGCGGCGGCGCGGTGGGTCAGCCAGCGGCAGGAGAACCTGAACGGGATCAATGTGTTCCCCGTGCCCGACGGGGACACGGGGACCAACCTGGCCGCCACTCTGGTGAGCGCCGCCGAGCGAGCCGGGCGGGTGCGCGGACGCGCCGTGGGGGCGGTGAGCCGAGGGCTCGCCGACGGGGCGCTCTACGGCGCCTGCGGCAACTCGGGTGCCATCGTGGCGCAGTTCCTGGAGGGGTTCGCCGCGGCGCTCGAGGGGGCGCAACGGGTCGGCGCCGACCGGCTGGCGCAGGCCGCGCGCCAGGCCAGCGAATCCGCCTACGAAGCCCTCGCGCGCCCGCGCGAGGGCACGATCCTCACCGTTATGCGGGCGTGGGCCGATGGGTTCGCCGAGCGGGCCGCCGCGGGGGGTGATCTGCTCGAAGCCTTCCGTGACTCGCTCGAGCCCGCTCGCATCTCGCTGGCCCGCACTCCCGAGCAGCTGAAGGAGCTGGCCCGGGCCGGCGTCGTCGACGCCGGAGCGCAGGGGTTCGTCTACTTCCTCGAGGGGATCCTGCACTTCGCCGAGGGGCGCATCGCGGGCACCACCGCCGACGGGGCGGGCGGCCCCACCGAGGCGCTCGAGCGCGCCTCGATCGTCGAGGACGCCGGCTCCATCGAGTTCCGCTTCTGCACTGAGGTGCTCCTGGAAGGGGAGGACCTCCAGATCGGCGCCGTGCGGGAGGCGATCGCGCCGTATGGCGACAGCCTGGTGGTGGCCGGTTCGCCGCGCCGGATCCGCGTACACGTCCATACGGACCGGCCGGAGGAGGTCTATGCCACCGCCGCCCGCCACGGCCGCGTGTCCCGCCGGAAGGCGGACGACATGCGGGTCCAGCACGCGGCGCGGTTCGACCGGGGCCGTGTGGCCGTCGTCACCGACACCGCCGCCGACATGCCGGGGGCCGAGCAGCAGCGGCTCCGGATCCACACGGTGCCCCTTCGGATCCTGCTCGGCGACCAGATCTTCCTCGACAAGGAAACCCTGGTCCCCGAAGAGGTCTACGACCGACTGATGCGCGGCGAGCGGACCGTGCGCACGTCGCAGCCGCCGGCCGGGGACTACGTCGCCCTCTTCGAGTACCTGTTCGAGCACTACGGCGAAGTGGTGGTGGTTTCCCTGTCGGGTGCGCTCAGCGGGACCCTCGGGGCGGCGCGGGCGGCCGCGCGGCGGGTGGGGACGGGGCGCGTGACGGTGGTGGATTCGGGGATGGCGTCGATCGGCCAGGGACTCGTGGTGCGCGAGGCGGCCGAACGGGCGCTGGCGGGAGCGGACGCCGCCGAAGTCGTGGCGGCGGCCGAGGACGCGCGCCGGCGGGTGCGGCTGCTCATCGGCGCCCCCACGCTCGAGCACCTGGTGCGGGGCGGCCGGATCGGCGGGTGGAAGGCCCGCCTGGCCGGCTGGCTTGGGGTGGTGCCCATCCTCGAGATCGATCCGCGGAAGGGGACGGTGCGGGCGGTCGGGCTGGCGCGGGAGGGCCACGCCCACCGGCGGACGCTGGCGCGCGTGAAGCGGGAGCTCCGCGCCGAGCCCCGGGACCCGGTGCGGGTGTGGGTGGCGCACGCGGCCGCGCCGGAGGTGGCGGACGCGTTCCGCGAAGCGCTGGCCGCGGCCGCGCCCGGCACCGAGATCGAGGTGACCGACGTGGGGCCGGCGCTCGGCGCCCACGCCGGCCCCGGTGGCGTGGCGGTGGCCTGGCTCTCGCCGGAGGCGAAGTGAACGCCGCGCGGCTGGAGGCATGCCGCGCCGGTCTCTCCGCGCGCGGCTGGGCGGGCGCGCTGGCGACCCCGGGGGTCTCGTTCGAGCACCTGACGGGCGCGCGGGCCGAGCGCACGGAGCGGCTGGTCGCGCTGGGGATCCCGGTCGAGGGGGCGCCGTGGCTGGTCGTCCCGGCGTTCGAGGCCGAGCGGCTGGGCGCCGCGGTCCCGGACGCGCGGGTCGTGGCCTGGCGGGAGGACGAGGACCCGTTCGCCGTGGCGGTCGCGCTGGCGGGGGAGGGGATCTGGGGCCTCGAGCCCACGACGGCGTTTCACGACGCCACGCGGCTCGCCGCCGCCGGGACGGGCGTGGAGTGGGTGGACGGAGCGGAGCTCTTCGAGGCGCTCCGCCGCCGGAAGGACGCCGACGAGCTGGCCGCGCTCGAGCGCGCCATCGCGGCCGCGTGGGAGGTGTTCGACGCCGTCGTCCCGGGCATGGAGGCGGGAGTCACCGAGGCCGAGACGGCCGGGCGGCTCGTCGAGGCCTTCGCCGAACGCGGCTTCGAGGGCTGGGCGCTCGTCCAGTTCGGTCCCGGCAGCGCGGTGCCGCACGGCGAGCCGGGCGCGCGGCCGCTCGCGCCGGGAGCGGTCCTGATCGACTGGGGCGGCTGGCGGGACGGCTTCGGCGCCGACCTGACGCGGAGCTTCTGGTGGGACGGCGGCGTCGCCGACGAAGACGCGTGGCCGGCGGAGTACCGCGAGGTCCACCGGACCGTGCGGGTGGCCCAGCGGGCCGCGTTCGAGCGGATCGTCCCCGGCGTCGCCTGCGGGGATGTGGACGAGGCGGCGCGGTCGGTGATCCGGGAGGCGGGCTGGGGCGAGGCGTTCGTCCATCGCCTGGGCCACGGCCTGGGCCGCGAGATCCACGAGCCGCCGTACCTGGTGGCCGGAAGCCGCGACCCGCTCCGGGTGGGGGACGTGGTGACGGTGGAGCCGGGAATCTACCTGCCAGGGCGCTTCGGGGTGCGGTGGGAGGACGACGTGCGGGTCGGGGAGACCGGGGCGGAGGTGCTCTCGATCCGCGCCTAGGGTCGGGCCGACGCGGCCACGCCGCAGACCCATTCGTGAGCGCCGGCCGGGACGGCGGCGGCGGGGAACAGGCCGCCCCGCCAGTAGGCGAGATCGTCCGTGTCGGGGTTGTGGTTGCCGGGGGAGCGGGAGTAGAGGACCTCTCCGGCGTCGCGGTCGAACGCGGTCAGGTCGCCGGTTGTGATGCTGGGGGTCATCAGGCTCGGGACCCCGACCTCCATGTGGCCGACTCCCATGGCGTGGCCGAGCTCGTGGCCGAGCACTCCGCGGCGCGCCCACGCCATCGTGGGGCCCTGGATCAGGCTGAAGCGGAGCAGGATCCGGGAGGAGTGGATCGAGCGGTCCCCGGCCCAGAACGTGCGCGCCACCCCGACCGTTTGGAACGTCGAGTAGTCGCCGGGATCCTCGCTGAAGCGGACGATGATCACGCCGGGCGTGCCCTCCGCCGGCGGGTTCGTGCCGACCGTCACGCCGGACACGCCGATCCTACCGCGGGTCCACGCCGCCACGAAGCCGGCCAGCGCATCCCGCACTTCGGTCACCCACAGGTCGGACTCCGAGCCCGCCGGGAACCCGGCCGGAGGGCGGACGTCGAAGTAGAGGCTGGGCGGAGACATCCAGCGGATCGTCCGCGGCTCGTACTCGCGGGCCAGGTCGTCGAAGGCCCTCAGGTCGAAGCCGCCGGGGAGCGCGAACCACTCGCCCGGACCGGAGACGGCGAACGTCTGCCGGCGGTGGATGCCCGGACCCTCCAGGACGAGGGACGAGGACCCCGTGGGCGGGTCGCCGGCGACGGAGAAGCTCCCGTCGTGGCCGGTCACGGCGGAGCCGCCGGCGTAGCGCACGGTGACGCCCGCCACGGCCGCGCGCGAGAACTGGTCCACGATCCGCCCCGAGAGCGCCACCGCGTCGACCGGCTCGGCCACGCTCCACGTGACCGGCACCACGATCTCGCCGCCGTTCGATGAGATCCGCAGGTCCGCCCGGTGGACGCCCGGGGCGAGACCCGCGCGCGGGACCGACACCTGGAGCGTGAGCCCGCCGCGGCCGGGGATCGTCCCCGACACCGGGGACACGGCCACGCCGGGGGCGTTCGCCGCCGCCGACCACTCGAGCGGCCGGTCGCCCTCGTTCACCACGGCCACCGAGCTAGAGCTCCGGTCCACCCCGAGGTCGAGCGCCGGGGGAGAGACCGCGAGCCGCGCGGGCGCGGCCACCACGACCTCGACCGCGATCGTCCGATCCCCGCCGTTGGAATCGAGCGCGACCGTACCGCGGTGCGTGCCCGGCGCGAGGCCCGTCCGGTCGGGGACCATCGTGACGTCGACGGCCGCGCCGGGAGCGAGCGAGCCGCCGGCGGGCTGGAGCGCGAGCCACGCGGGTCCTGCCACCGTCCACTCGAGCGCGGCGTCGCCGGAGTTGACGAGCCGCACGCTCCCGGCCACGTCGTCGGGCCCCAGATCGAGCGTCTCGGACGAAAGGGAGGCACGGGGCTCGGCGTTCGGCGCCGGTCCCGGATCGCCCGGACCCGGATCGACCGGCCCCGGATCGACCGGAGGCGGGATCTGGATCCCCGCCGGGCCGGTCCCGCCGGAGCAGGCCAGGAGCCCGGCGGCGCAGAGGAACAGGACCAGGCTATGAGCGGGCTTCCAAACCACGGAGGGATCGCTTTCTACGAAGGTGAGCGCGGGTGTGCAGAGGTGGCGTACCTCGTGTCCGACATCGTACACCCGAACCCCCCCGTGGGTTGCACGGATCGTGCCGCACGCGGGCCCCGCCCACGCCGGGGGGAACGCTCTTCGTGGTTCCACGGCCGCGCCCGGGCTTGACGCGTTCCGGGGAACCGCATACGATGGGCCCCCATGATTTCGCGCCGCGCCTCGTGGTATGCCTTTATCTGGTGGTATTCGCCATCGGTGGGCGGCGTGTAGCGCGACGCGAAACCAGCGGAGTGACGCCGGCCCACCCGATCCCAGCGGGTGGGCTTCTTTGTTTCCTGGAACCGGAGAGGTACTCCGAACGTGGTGACGCCGTTCGACCCCGCCCGCGAGATCGCGGCCGATCTGGACACGCCGGTCTCGGCGCTCCTCAAGCTGCGCCCGCTCGAGCCCGTGTTCCTGCTGGAGAGCGTGACCGGCGGCGAGCAGGTGGGGCGCTACTCCTTCATCGGCCTCGGCAAGCGAAACGAGCTCGCGCTGTCGGCTTCGGCGCTCACGGTGGACGGCGTGGAGCGTGAGACCGGCGGCGACCCGCTCGGCGCGCTCCGCGCGTGGCTCACCGCGGCGGGGCTTCCCTCCGGCGGCACCCGCCGCGGGCCGGCGGGGCTGGTGGGCTGGGTCGGGTACGAGGCGGCGGGCTGGTTCGAGCGCCTGCCGGCGGCCGGGCCGTCGCCGTTCGGCCTGCCGACGGCCGCGTTCGTGGTCCCGCGCGCGGTCCTGGCCTTCGACCACGTCCGCTCCACGCTCACGCTGGATCCTCTGGTCGGCGGCGACGAGGCGCGCGCGCTCGAGCGCGAAGTGACGCGGGCCCTCCGCTCGGGGCCCTCCGCCCCGCCGGCGCCGGGGGCCAGCGGCGAGGCGCGGCCGAACCGCTCGCGCGCCGACTACGAGGCCGGAGTGGAGCGGGCGCGCGAGCACATCCGCGCCGGCGACGCCTACCAGATCGTGCTCTCCGTCCGCTTCGACGGCGAGACGGAGGCGGACCCGCTCGCCGTCTACCGGGCGCTGCGGCTCCTGAACCCCTCGCCGTACCTGTACTGGGTGCGGGCCGGAGGGGCCGACGTGGTGGGCTCGAGCCCGGAGGCGCTCGCGCGGCTGGAGGGCCGGCGGGCGCTGCTCCGCCCGATCGCCGGCACGCGGCCCCGCGGCGGCTCCGAGGAAGACGACGGGGCGCTGGTGGAGGAGCTCCTGGCGGACCCCAAGGAGAACGCCGAGCACGTCATGCTCGTGGATCTCGCCCGGAACGATCTGGGTCGCGTGGCCGCCCCCGGCACGGTGGAGGTCACCGGCTTGCGCGCGATCGAGCGCTATTCCCACGTGATGCACCTGGTCAGCACGGTGGAGGGGGATCTGCCGGCCGACGTCGACCAGTTCGACCTCTTCCGCGCCGCCTTCCCCGCCGGGACCGTGACCGGCGCGCCCAAGATCCGCGCCATGGAGATCGTCGCCGAGATCGAGGGGGAGCCGCGCGGTCCGTACGCCGGCTCGGTCGGGTACTTCGGGGCGGGTGGGAGCATGGACCAGGCGATCGCCATCCGCACCCTGGTCTTCCACGACGGGGCCTACGCCTACCAGGCGGGGGCGGGGATCGTGGCGGAGAGCGACCCGGCGCGGGAGCACGCCGAGGTCCTGAACAAGGCGCGGGTGCTCGAGCGGGCGCTCGAGCTCGCCTCGGAGGAGCTGTGAAGATCCTGGTGGTCGACAACTACGACTCGTTCACGTGGAACCTGGTGCAGGCGCTCTACGGGGAGGGGCGGGAGGTGGTGGTCAAGCGGAACGATGCGATCGACGCCGACGGAGTGGGGGAGATCGGACCCACGCACGTGGTGATCTCGCCCGGGCCGGGGCGGCCGGAGGACGCGGGCGCGACGTGCGCGATCGTCGAGCGGTGGACGGGGCGGCTCCCGATCCTCGGAGTGTGCCTGGGCCACCAGGCGATCGGGTACGTGCACGGGGGGCGAGTGGAGCGGGCGCCGCGGGTGGTCCACGGGAGCGCCTCGCGCGTCTACCACGACGGCCGGTCGCTCTTCGCGGGGCTCCCCAACCCGATGCAGGCCGGCCGCTACCATTCGCTGCTCGTGGGGGAGCATGACCTGCCCGGCTCGCTCGAGGTGTCGGCCTACACGCCGGACGGCGAGATCATGGGACTGCGCGTGGCCGGGACCCGGACGGAAGGGGTACAATTCCATCCGGAGTCGATCCTGACGGCGGACGGCCCGCGGCTCCTCGCCAACTTCCTCAAGGGGGCGGCGTGAGCGCGCTGGCCGCGATCCGCGGGGCGGTGCAGGCCGAGACGGACACCGCCGAGGCGATCGACGCGGCGACCGAGACGCTCCTGGCCGAGATCGTCCGTCGGAACGGGCTCGACCTGGACGAGATCGTCGCGGTCTGGTTCACCCAGACGGCCGACCTCGCCGCCGCCTGGCCCGCGCCGACCGCCCGGCGCATGGGCTGGAGCGGGGCCGCGTTCCTGTGCGGCGTGGAGCCGGCCGTCGAAGGCTCGCTCCCCCGCACGATCCGCGCGCTGGTGTTGGCCGACGGTCGCTCCGGCCGGCCGCGCCACGCGTACCTGGGGGCCGCGGCCGCGCTCCGGCCCGACCTGGACGAGGGGGACTCCCGATGATCGTCATCCTCAAGCCCGGCGTGTCGCTCAAGGCGATGGGCGAGCTGGTCCAGTTCATCGAGGGCCAGGGCCTGCGCGTAGGGCGGATCTCGCGCGGGGAGCGGACGGTGATCGGGCTGGTCGGCGAGGAGAGCCGGATTCCGGTCGACCGGATCCGCGCGTTCGAGGGCGTCGAGGACGTGGTCCCGGTCGAGCGCCCGTTCAAGCTGGTGAACCGCGAGATGCAGCCCGAGGACACGGTGGTCCGGGGCGAGGGGTTCGCGTTCGGCGGCGGCGGCTTCGCGGTGATCGCCGGGCCCTGCGCGGTCGAGTCGAGCGAGCAGATCCTCTCGACCGCGCGGTTCGTCAAGCAGCACGGCGCGGGGCTCCTCCGGGGCGGCGCGTTCAAGCCGCGCACCTCCCCCTACTCGTTCCAGGGCATGGAGGAAGAAGGGCTGAGACTGCTCGTCCGGGCCCGCGAGGAGACGGGGCTCGCGATCGTGACCGAGGTCGTGACCGCCGAAGACGTGGAGCGGGTGGCCGAGGTGGCGGACGTGCTCCAGGTGGGCGCCCGCAACATGCAGAACTTCCGGCTGCTCCAGCGGGTGGGCCGGACCGACCGGCCGGTGCTCCTGAAGCGCGGCCAGTCCGCCACGATCGAGGAGTTCCTGCTGGCCGCCGAGTACGTGGTGGCCGAGGGAAACCCCAACGTGATCCTCTGCGAGCGCGGGATCCGCACCTTCGAGCGCTACACGCGGAACACGCTGGACATCGCGGCCGTGCCGCTGCTGAAGAACCTCGCGCACCTGCCGGTCGTGGTGGACCCGAGCCACGCCACCGGGCGCCGCGACCTGGTCGCCCCGCTGGCGGCGGCCGCGCTGGCGGCGGGCGCCGATGGAATCATCGTGGAAGTGCATCCCGACCCCGAGAACGCCCTCTCCGACGGCCCCCAGAGCCTGACGTTCCCCCAGTTCGCCGAGATGATGGAGCGGCTCGAGCGGATCCGGGCGGCGCTGGCGCCGCATCCCGCCGGGG
Organism: Gemmatimonadota bacterium; assembly: GCA_035524915.1. GTDB lineage: Bacteria > Gemmatimonadota > Gemmatimonadetes > JACCXV01 > JAHWKZ01 > DATLFF01. The sequence goes on from DATLFF010000246.1 coordinate 13,548, forward strand.
TGTGACCCCGTGCCGCGCCTGGAGCCGCTCGGGCGCGTGCGCGCCCGCCTGCGCGTCCCCGGCGACAAGTCCATCTCGCATCGCGCGCTCCTGCTGAACGCCTTGGCCGAGGGGGAGGCCCGCGTACGGGGCCTCGCGCCGGGGAAGGATGTCGCCTCCAGCGCCGCCGCGCTGCGGGCGCTCGGGCGGACGGTCGCGCCGGTGCCGGGCGGGGGCGTGCGCGTGGCCGGCGGCGGCGCGTGGCGCGCCACGCACCCGATCGACTGCGGCAACTCCGGCACCACGGCGCGGCTGCTCCTCGGGATCCTCGCCCCGCGCGCCGAAGGCGTCGTGACCCTGACCGGCGACGCCTCGCTCTCGGCCCGCCCGATGGCGCGGGTGGTGGAGCCGCTCCGGGCCATGGGAGCGGTGATCGAGGGGGAAGGGCGACTCCCGCTCGCCGTCTCCGGCGGCCACCTGCGCGGCGTCGAGCACCGAATCCCGGTGGCGAGCGCCCAGGTCAAGTCGGCGCTCCTGCTTGCGGGGCTCGCGGCCGACGGGGAGACGGCGGTCGAGGAGCCCGCCCCGAGCCGGGACCACACCGAACGAATGCTCGCCGCGATGGGCGCGGCCATCCGGCGGGAGGGCCGCCGAACCGTGGTCGGCCCCGGAGGGCTCCAGGCGATCGACGTGGACATCCCGGGCGACCTCTCCTCCGCGGCCTTCTTTCTCGCGCTCGCCGCGGCGCGTCCGGGCAGCGAGGTGGTGGTCGAGGACGTGGGGCTCAATCCCACCCGTGCGGGCTTCCTCGACTGGCTGTCCGAGATGGGGGCCGAGGTGGAGATCGAGCTCCGGTCCGAGGATCCCGAGCCGCGCGGCGACGTGCGGGTGGTCGGCCGGCCGCTCCGCGGAATCGAAGTGCGCCCGGAGACGGTGCCGCGCGGGATCGACGAGTTGTCGCTGCTCGCCGTCGTCGCGACCCGCGCCGAAGGGGAGACGCGGATCTCGGGCGCGGCGGAGCTCAAGGTCAAGGAGAGCGACCGGATCGCGACGATCGCGGCCGGGCTCTCGGCGATGGGCGCGCGGATCGAGGTGGCGGACGACGGCTTCCGCGTGAGCGGCCCCACGCGGCTCACCGGCGGGGCGGTCGACGCCGCGGGCGATCACCGGATAGCGATGGCGCTGGCGGTGGCCGCCGCGCTGGCGGTGGGGCCGACCGATCTCGCCGGCGCCGAGTGGATCGATGTGTCCTACCCGGGCTTTCTGGAGGAGCTGGCCGCGCTCGGCCGCGGCGCGCCGCCGGCGGCCCGGCCGTGACCGGTCCCTTCCACCTGGCGCTGGTCGGATGGCCGGTCGAGCGGAGCCTCTCGCCGCGGCTGTGGGAGGCCGTCGGCCGGCGCCGCGGGATCCAGGTCGAGTACGGACGCTACCCGGTGGCGCCGGAGGACGAAGACGCCTGGGAGGCCCTGTGGTCCTCGACCCTCTCGGCTTTCAACGTGACCGCGCCGTGGAAGGAGCGTGCCGCCGCCCGCTGCGACCGGCTGGAGGGCGTGGCCGGCTCGATCGCCTCCGTGAACACCGCCATCCGCCGCGGCGAGTCGTGGGAGGGATGGACCACCGACGGCTACGGCTTCGTCCGGAGCCTGCTGGCGATCGGCGAGCCGGTCGCCGGGCGCCGGATCGCGGTCCTCGGCACGGGCGGCGCCGGGCGCTCGGTGGCGCGCGCCGCGGCCGACGCGGGCGGCGACGTCACGCTGGTCAGCCGCACGCCCACCCGGATCCCGCCCGGCTGCGAGGACCTGCCGCGGATCGACTGGGAGGCGCTCCTCTCGGCCGAGTTCGAGGTGGTCGTGAACGCCACGCCGCTCGGCGGGGGCCCGGACTCGCCGATGCCGCCCGTCCCGTTCGAGCGCTGCTGCCCCGGCGGGCTGGCCGTGGACCTCAACTACGCGCCCCCGGTGACCGAGTTCCTGCGCGCGGCCCACGACGGGGGCGCCCGGACGCTGAACGGGATCGGCACGCTGATCCACCAGGCGTGCCTCGCGGCCGCGCTGGTCGTGG
>DATLFF010000247.1:0-2060 GCA_035524915.1 Gemmatimonadota bacterium
CATCGATTTCGGAACGATTCCAGCATTGTCGTCGCCACACTCGGAGTCAGGGGACGCTTGGATCAGAAGCATGAATCGTAGAAGTCATACATGCTGTAGTAAGGCAAGTATTCCCAGAAGTTGACCGGGCCTCCAACTACGTCTCCACCTATGCCCCAGCCGTAGGATGTCGCGGTGCTGTCAACGTCGGGTGAAAATGTCCCAGAAGCGGCGGTTGAAAATGTCCCACCCGCCGGGGAGCCTTCGCGTTTTCTTGGACCCATGCCCCCCCGACCGAAGCCGGCCGCACCCACGCTCCTCCTCACCGCGCTCGCGCTCGCCGCGTGCGAGCCCCCCGCCGATCCGTTCGGCGCGGGGCCCGTCCCCGAGCCGCGGCCCTTCGCGCCCGGAGTGATCTCCACCCCCTACGAGGACGAGGCGGGCATCACGTTCAGCCCCGACGGCCGCGAGGCGTACTTCGCGCGGGGCGGCGGTGGGCGGGGGTCGCCCCCGCCGCGCATCCACGTGTCGAGGTTCGACGGGACCGCGTGGACGGAGGCCGAGGTCGCGCCCTTCTCCGACTCGTGGGACGAGACGCCTTTCCTCACCGCGGACCGGAGTCGGCTGCTCTTCAGCTCGCGGCGTGACATGCCACGCTGGGGACCGGTGCGGACCAACGGCAACCTCTGGGTCGTCGAGCGGCTCGCCGAGGGCTGGTCCGAGCCCGTCCCGCTCCCCGGCGACGTGAACAAGCCGCTCGTCGACGAGAGGCGCGGCGCCCCGGAGCGGAGCGAGTCGGGGCCCGTGCTGCTCGCGGGCGGCGCGCTCCTCTACTCGACCGCCGAGGACGCCGAGCGGGGCGCCGACCTCTACGTGGCGGACGAGCGCGACGGCGCGTTCGTCGACGCCCGGCCCCTCCTCCTCAACTCGTCGGGATCCGAGCGCCACCCGGCCCTGTCACCCGACGGCCGCTACCTCGTGTTCCAAGCGTTCCGCGACATCGACGCCGTGGGCGAGGACGACCTCTACGTCTCCGAGCGCACCACGTACGGCTGGGGCACGCCCCGCCCGCTCCCCCAGCCGATCAACAGCCCGGCGAACGACGGCTATCCGAGCTTCTCCCCCGACGGCCGCTACTTCTTCTTCGCCAGCGAGCGGGGGCCGGGCCGGGCGTGGTCGATTTACTATGTGGAGACGGGGGCGCTGGGGCTGGGGATCGGGGTGGAGGATCCTTAGGGACCCTCGTGGCAGCAGTGGCGTCCGAACGCCGCGCCAGTTCTAGCCGCCTCTTTTCAGCCGAGATACCCGTTGACGCGTGTTTTCGGCCGCGCGAGGAGGGTCGTACTCGCAGCCTAGGCGTAGACGAGCCGCCGGCCCTTGGGTTCGGGGATCGTCCAGCCCTTCTCGATCGCGGTTTCGATCCACTCGTCGATGATCACCTCGACGTTCTCGAGCGCCTCCTGGTAGGTCTTCCCGTCGGCGGCGCACCACTCGAGCTCGGGGACCTCGGCGATGTACGCCTGGTCCTCGTTGCTCCAGTAGAGGATGATCTCGTAGCGGTGCTTACTCGGCTTCTTCATCGCTCGCCAGCTTGTGCTCGATGATGATCTGTCGGATCTGCTTCACCTGGTACGCCTTCGCCTTCGAGCCGTCGGGCTGGACGTTCAGCGCGGCTTCTCGACCCTTCAGGGTGAAGATATGGTGGCCGCCCTTGATGCGCTCCTCGAAGCCCAGCGCCGTGAGCATGCTCCTCAGGTCGCCGAACCGGATGTTGGCGTCCGAGGTGCCCAGGAGCACCTTCTCGAGGGTCTTCTTGTAGCCGGCCACGCTCCTAAGCTACTCCGTACCTATGGGTCACCACGATAGGTCCCTGGGCGGGACCCCGCTCGGTCGTGCCCGGGGCGAGGTGGCGTGACTTCGTTACGTCACGCCGGAGGCCGAGCGTGGGCCCGCTGCGAGGGCGAGTTTGCATAATGACGACCATTATGCAAAGGGAGCTGACGATAGGAGGCGACCGGACTCGCCCGGTCTCCGAGCGCCAGCGAGGAGACGCAGCGGGCCCACGCCGCTCGATCCCGGGC
>DATLFF010000248.1:0-2140 GCA_035524915.1 Gemmatimonadota bacterium
GCCCAGGAGGAGCCGCAGGATGGCGTCCTGCACCGGGTCGGTGTCCTGGTGCTCGTCGACCAGGATCACGCGGTGGCGGGCGCGGACCGGCTCGATCACGCCGGCGTGGCCGGCCAGGAGCTCGCGCGAGCGGAGGAGCAGGTCGTCGTAGTCGAGCGCGGCGCGGGCGGCGCGGGCCGCGCGGGAGGCGGCGCGGACCGAGACGACCAGGGCGGGCCACGCCCCGAGCTGCAGGGCGTGCGCGAGCTCCAGCCGCGCGGCGGACCATCGCTCGATCGCGGCGAGGACGGCGTGGCGCTCTTCCTTCACCCCCTTCCACGAGTGGGACGGCGCCCGGGCGGCCGCGTCGAGGCCGGCGGCCGAGTCGTCCGTGCGCGCTGCCCGCCAGGCCCCGAGGGCGCGCTCGAAGTCCCGCAGGTAGCCGATCGCCTTGGGCGTCGTGAGCGTGCCAACGACCAGTCCGACGAGGTCGCCGGCGGCCGCGTCGACCTCGCCCGCGAGCGGCCCGGCGGCCTCGGCGGCCACCTCTTCGAGGCGGGCCTCGAACCGGGAGATCACGTCCCGGTCCGACCAGCCCGCGGTGCGGACGTCCCGCACGAGCTCGGCCAGCCGGGCGGCCGCTTCGCCGAGCCCGAGGATCTCGACCGCGATCCGGGCCGGCTCGTCGCCGGTCTCTAGGCCGCGGCGGAGCGTCTCGACGGCGGCTCCCCGCAGGAGATCGTCGGCGGCCTCCTCGGCGAGCACGGCGAAGCGCGGGTCGATCCCCGCCTCCAGCGGGTGGTCCCGTAGGAGCCCCGCGCACCAGCCGTGGAAGGTGCCGATCGGGGCCGCCTCCAGCTCCCGCAGGAGCGCGGGGTCGGCGATCCGGTCCCGCACCCGCGCCTGGATCTCGCGGGCCGCCCGCTCGGTGAACGTGAGGCAGAGGATCTCGCCCGGCCGGAGCGGCTCCGGCCCCACGCGGCCTGGCCCGCCGAGCAGCGCCGCGTAGAGGTCGACCAGGGTGCGGGTCTTGCCGGAGCCCGCCGCGGCGGTCACCACCAGGTCGGTCCGGAACTCGAGGACCGCCCGCTGCTCGTCGCTGGGGGGCGGTGGGCCGCCGGGACCGCGGCCGGCCGCGGGCGGGGCGCTGCGCGGCTCGTTCCCGGCCGCGGCCCCGGCCGTGGCGCCTTCCGTCTCACTGCCGGCCACGGCCCCGGCCCTGCCCCTGCCCGGCTCGCCCTCGACCGGCGCCGCGGCTCCCAGCCCCAGGTCCAGCTGCTCGCTCACTCCTCGTCCTCGAGCGGCCCGCCGGCCGGGCCGAGCGAGACGGTGGCGATCCGGCAGGAGCGGCGGTAGTCGCACCAGGCACAGCGCTTCTCGTCCAACGGAGCCGGGTCGAAGTCGCCCGCCGCGGCGGCCTCGACCGCCGCCGCGATCGCCGCCGCCACCTTCGCCGCCGGCGGCGAGGCCTCGGCGGCCAGCACCACCTTCGCCTTCCGCTCGCGCACGCAGTGGACCTCGCCCACGACGCCGGGCGGCTCGTCCCATCCCTCGCGTGCGGCCCACGACCGGGCGCCCAGGTAGTAGCTCCAGAGCTGGAAGCGGTCGACCCCGCAGCGCGCCGGATCCACGGCCTCCTTCTGGCGCTGGGATTCACTGTATTTGTAGTCGACCACCCGCAGGACTCCGGTCGCCGGATCGCGGTCCAGCCGGTCGATCCGGCCGCGGAGGAGCACGGCGCCGAGGGTAGTCTCGATGGCGACCCCGGGCGCGCCGCCCTCGCCCAGGCCGAACTCGGCCTCGAACGCCTCCGGCGAGAGTGCGCCGTCCCCCGCGGGGAGCCGCTGGAAGTAGCGATCGATGTAGGCCGCGGCGCGGGCGAGGAGGGAACGCCACACGTCGGCTTCGCCGCGCTCGACCCGGTCCACCTCCGCCTCGGCGGCGGCGAGCGCCGCGTCGATCCGCGCGCGGGACGGCGGCGCGGCGGCGCCGGCGGGGTCCTCCATCAGGATCCGGAGCGCGGCGTGGACCGCGGCGCCGATCGCCCGCGCCTCGGCCTCCAGCCGGGACTCCTCCGGCGGCTCGAGCCGGAGCACGTACTGCTGGAAGAACTTGTGCGGGCACTGCCGGAACGTCTCCAGCCGGCCCCCCGACCACGCCG
>DATLFF010000249.1:0-3169 GCA_035524915.1 Gemmatimonadota bacterium
GCGCGCGGTCGCGTCGACGTCGGCGCCGGGCTCGCCGCCCGGGTAGGCGAAGAGCGTGGGCGGCTGACCCACCCGCCGCGCGATCTCGGCGCGGGAGTCGGCCGCCTCGTGCTCGATGTCGGCGGGGGCCAGGGCCGAGAAGCGGCGGTACTCGGTTCCCATCGACTGGATCTCCACGTCGCGGCTCGGCAGGGTGGCCAGCTCGTCCCAGTCGAGGACCGGCGCCGGCGCGTCGACATCCGGCTCGAACGACGTGGTCATGCCCACCCGGTCGGTGGCCACGAAGAGCACGGTCGGAACGCGATAGCGCTCGAGGGCCGGCAGCGCGTGCTCTACGAACGACCGGTAGCCGCCCTCGAAGGTCACGAGCACGGCCCGCTCGGGGAAGGCGCGCGGGTCGGCGAGACCGGCCACGAGGGCCCGGCCGGTGATCGGCGTCCAGCGCAGGCGCCGGAGCGTCCTCAGGTGCTCCTCGAAGCGGGTCGCCTCGACCACGGCGGAGGTGAGCCAGTCGTCGGCCAGGAGGGGGCCCACCCGACGATAGCGGAGGACGGCGAGGCGGTGAGAGGGGCGCGGCATCCGGATAATCTACCCGCTGGGGCCGCCGCCGCGACCATCCAGGATCGAGAGAACCTCCAGCGGCCGCTCCACCAGCCGCCGCGCGCCGTGGGCGGTGAGCTCGTCCGCGCCGCGGAAGCCCCAGAGCGCGCCGACCGGGAACATCCCGGCGGCGACCGCGGTCTCCATGTCGGTCGAGGTGTCGCCGAGGTAGAGCCACTCCCGCGGGTCCACGCCGACCCGGGCCGCGATCTCGATCGCCCCGCCGGGGTCGGGCTTGCGCGGGACCGCGCCCTCGCCGGCCACGGCGGCGAACGGCCACTCGCCGAGGATCCGGTCCACCATCCAGCGCGTGGCGGCGTCGGGCTTGTTGCTGAGGACGGCCATCGGGACGCCACGCCGGACGAGCTCGTCGAGGAGCTCGGGCACCCCGGGGTAGGGGCGGCTCCGGTCCAGCATGTGCTCCACGTAGTAGGCGCCGAGGGCCTCGGTCACCGGTCCGTGGAGCTCGGCCCGGCCCTCCGGCAGCGCCCGCTCCACCAGCCGCCCCACGCCCTCGCCCACCAGCGCCCGGTAGGCGTCCGGCGGATGGATCGGCAGGTCGTGGGCGGCCAGCGCGTGGTTCATCGCCTCGGCGATGTCGTCCAGCGTGTCGACCAGGGTGCCGTCGAGATCGAAGAGAACGGCGCGGAGAGCCATGGCGGGAGAAGCTTCCCGCGGGGGCCGATCGTGTCAACGGCCCGGCGGGCCCCGCACCGGCCCTCGGCATGGATCGTGCTCGAAGGAACTCGTATCTTCCCATGAACAGCGGAGGACCGTCATGTCGGACCCGGTAACCGAGATCACCGAGGAGATCGTCTCGCTGGAAGAGTTCCAGCGTATGCCGGAGGAGGACGCCTACCGGGTCGAGCTCGTCCGTGGCCGGATCGTCCGTGAGCCTCTTCCCGCCAGCGTCCACGGCTGGCTCAGCGGCAAGCTCACGATGGCGATCGGTGTCCACGCGAGCGAGCACGGCCTGGGGATCGCGGTGACCGAGACGGGGTTCCTCCTGCATGTCGATCCGCCGACGGTTCGCGGCCCGGATGTCGCCTTCATCGCCAGGGAGAACCTGCCGGTCGGTGGTTTGTCGTTGACGAGGTTCTGGACCGTGGCGCCGGACCTCGCCGTCGAGGTCCTCTCGCCCTCGAACACGGCCGCGGAGATCCAGGAGAAGGTCCTCGAATACCTCGAGTGCGGCTCACGTCTCGTCTGGGTCGTCGATCCCGCCACCCGCTGCATCACCGTCTACCGCTCGCGGCAGGACATCTGTCTGCTGAAGGAAGGCGACACGCTCGAGGGCGACGACGTGCTGCCGGGCTTCCAGCTCCCGCTCGCGGAGCTGTTCGAGCCTCTCGAGAGGGCCTGAGCAGGATCGTTTCCCCTTGAACGACCGGGGGGCACCCAGGTCGCCGCCCGGGTTCCAGCTCACGCGGCCGCCGTTGACTTCCTCGCGGGGGTCGGTCATCCTCGATCGGCAGTGCGTACGCTCGCGGGATCCATCCTCGCTCTTCTCCTCCTGGCGGCCTTTCCGTCGCCCGCGATCGCCCAGGGGTCGCTTACCACGGACATGGTCACCCGCGCCGATTCCCTCTACGGGGCGCGCGACTACGCCGGGGCGGCCGAGGCCTACGCCGCGGCGCTCGAGCGGCTCGCCGAGGACGCCCCCGGGCGGGAGGCGGCGCTCCTGGGCCTGGCGCGGGCGCGGCTCGGGGAGGGGCGCGCGGAGGAATCGCTGGCGCTCTTCGAGCGGCTGCGCGAGCTCGCCCGGGCGCGCGGCGACCGGGCGGCGGAGATGGCGGCGGTGATGGGGATCGGCTCCAGCGAGAAGAGCCTCGGCCGGCACCGCCGGGCGATCGGGGCGGCGCTCGAGGCGATCGAGATCGCCCGCGAGCTGGGCGAGCCGGTCCGCGAGGGATACCTGTGGAACAACCTGGCCGGGGCCTGGACCTTCATGGGCGACCCCGCCCGGGCGATCGATGCCTACCGCCGCGCGCTCGAGCTGGTTCCCCAAGACGACCGGTTCTACGACCGGATCCTCGGCGGGCTGGCCGCCGCCCACAAGGGGCGGGCCGAGTACGCGCGGGCCGAGGCGCTCTACCTGGAGGCGCGGGAGATCAACGCTGTAACCGGGGACCGCTACACGGCCGGCACGATCCACGACGGCCTGGGCGGGCTCTACGCGGCGACCGGCCGCTACGAGGAGGCGCTCGCCGAGTACGCCGCCGCGCTCGAGACGACGCGGGTGACGGGGGCGCGGGCGGCGGAGGGGTTCACGCTCGAGCACATGGCGGCGGTCCGCGCCGAACTGGGCGACGCCGCCGGGGCGCGGGTCGATGCCGATGCCGCGCTCGCCATCCAGCGGGAGACCGGCGACCGGAGCGGCGAGGCGGACGCGCTCGCGCTCCTGGCCGAGCTGGCGAGGGAGGCGGGCGAGACGGATCGCGCCATCGCGCTCCACGAGGAAGCGCTGGCGGTGGCCCGGGAGTCGGGCCTGGCCGGCCGCGAGGCGGAGGCGGGGACGGGGCTCGCGGCCGCGCTGCTGGCGGCCGAGCGCCCGGCCGACGCGCTGGCG
>DATLFF010000250.1:0-3379 GCA_035524915.1 Gemmatimonadota bacterium
CGTCTACGGCTTCCGCGAGACCGCGTACCAACCACGCCTCCGGCTGACCGACGAGGTCGGTGCCTCCACCGTCGTCGCCGGACCCGCCGTGACCGTCCATCGGCCGATCGGCGGGGGAAACGGGGTGGTGACCGGGAACCCGCGCTTCGACGCCACCGGGATCGCCCCCGGGGTCTGGTCGAACGGCACCGATCCCTGGCGATTCGACGTCACGGTCGTGAGCTCCGCCGGCCAGCCCCTGGCGGGAGTCCCCCTGCGCGCGACGCCCACGCGCGCCCCCCTCTCCGCCCCGGACGGCACCTCGCTCGGGCCGGGCGCGATCGCGGGACCGGGCCCGCTCGTCACGGACGGCGGCGGCGGCGCCTCCGGGACCCTCGTCACGAGCCTCAGCACGCGGATCGAGGAGGCGCCGGCGATCGGCTTCCGGCCCTTCGCCCTCCTGGTCGAGGGCGACGCAGGCCACGGCCAGTGGCGCTCCGTGGCCCGGATCGAAGGTCTGAACGCGAACTCGACCGTGGCGGCGGCCGACACCCGCCTGCTCGTTCGACCCGCGAACCTGGCCGTCTGCCCGGGCACGCCGATCGAGTTCGAGATCCAGGCGGTCAACCGCTCCGACGCTCCCTCCCCGGGTGCGCCCGGGGCGAACCAGTATTCCGTCCTGCGGTATACCGACGGCACGCTCGTGGCGGCGACTCCGCAACCGGGCTACGGGACCTGGCGCACCGACGCCGCGGGGATCATCCGCTTCTCCTACGCGCCCACGCGCGCCGATCAGAGCCGGCTCGTCCGCGCGTGGGTGGACGGACAGCCGATCGACGAGCTCGTGGTCCTGGCCCTACGACCCGAGTCGGAGTGCCCGGGATGAGGAGCGTTGAAGGGTCGCTGGAGATATGTTAAATTGATTGGATCGTACGACTCAGGCCGTTCCTGCCCGCCCCAGGACCGATCGTCCTCTTCCGTGCCGCGGTTCAACGATCGTCCGCCGGACACGTGCGGGCACCTCTCTTCATACAGCACCAGGGGTTTCTCATGAAATCACGGTTCCTCACGGGCATGCGACCCGGTCTCATCGCCGCTCTCGTCGGCGTCTGGTTCCTCGCGGCCTGCTCGGGCGGCGGAGTCTCCTCCCCATACACGATCATCAGCCCCTCCTCCCGCAGCGTCGTCGTGTTGCCGGGCGAGGCCGTGCGCTTCGAGATCCGGCCGAACGGCGGCCGCACGGTCGAGTACGTGATCGACGAGATCCACATGGAGCCCGGGCCGGTCTTCGTCCTCCAGCCGACCTCCCAGCACCACGTCGTGAGGGCGCTCATCCGGGCGGCCGAGCCGACCGCGACACCCGAGGTGGTCGTCTTCACCGTCGACGTCGAGGCACCCGGAAACCTGCCGCCCCAGATCTCCTCGTTCACGCTGGAGCCCGAGACCGGATCGGCGGGCACGACCGAGTTCAGCGCCCGGGTGACCGCGACCGACGCGGACGGGACGATCGAGAGCCTTTCGATCGACTTCGGGGACGGCACCGATCCCGCGACGGGCGCGTCCAGCCCGTTCACGGCCACCCACGTCTATGCCGCGCCGGGGATGTACACGCTGACGGCCCGTGCCGTGGACGACGCCGGGGTTCCGGTGACGACGACCCGCCAGGTCGACGTGGCTCCCCACAACGACCCGCCGACCGGATCGCTCCATTCGGCGCTGCTGTCGGGCGGGCCGCCACAAGGGACGGGACCCCTCATGGTGCAGCTCGTCGCGCAGGGGTCCGATCCCGACGGATCGATCGCCACGTGGGAGCTGGACCGCGACCTGGGGGACGGGTTCGAGCTCATCGGCCCGGGGGAGACCGTGACGGTGACGTATCCGTTCCGGGAGGACCCCTACATGCCGGTCCTCCGCCTGACCGATAATCTGGGATTGTCGACAGAGATCCAGGTCGACCAGGAGATCGTCGTTCTGCGCGACGTCAGTCCCTTGAACTCAAGCTACACGGTCGTCGGAAATCCCCGCTTCGACGGCACCGGGATCGCGCCCGGTGTCTGGGCGACGGGATCCGACCCCCTCCGGTTCACGATCGAGGTCCGCGACTCCGAAGGAGCCCCGGTCGCGGGGATCCGGGTTCGGGTCGGCGTCTCGCGGCCGTCGCTGGTGGCGCCCGACGGAACCCCGCTCGGCTCCACCGTGGGCATCGAGCCTTCGAACATCCTCGTTTCCGACCAGACCGGGGCCGTGACCGGATCGATCGTCACCGACACGAGCACCCGCGTCGAGGCCATGCCGTTCGTCGGGTTCCAGCCGTTCGGGCTGCAGATCGAGGTCGATCTGGGGCGGGAGGTGTGGATGCCCCTCGACCTCGAATCGATCCCGCTGAACGCGAACTCGACCGTCTCCGGCCCGGGGGGGAGCGTCACCCTCGACCCTCTGCTCTCGTGCCCCGGAGATGAGATCGAGATTCGCGTCATTGCGGCGCGCCAGGGCGATAGCCCCGGGGGCAACGGTCCCGCGGCCGGGAAGTTCACCGCCCTCTTCTTCACCGACGAGCAGCCGTTGCCCGACTACCGTCCGGCGGCCGGGTACGGGAACTGGCGCACCGACGGGACGGGCACGATCCGGTTCCGCTACACACCCGTCCGCGCCGATCAGAGCCGCCTGTTCATCGCCTGGGTCGATGGGCAGCCTCTGGACGACCTCGGCACCATCTTCCTCAGGCCCCCGGGAGAGTGCGGAGGCATCTAGAGCTGAACGGGATCGAGCGGCTCAGGAAGTGATGATCACCTTCGTTCCCACCTTGACGAGCTGATAGACGGTCGCGATCCCGACCTTCGACAGTCGCATGCAGCCGTGGCTCGCGGCCTGGCCCACCGAGCTCTGGTCCCGCGTCCCGTGGATCGCCAGCCCGTCTCCGAGGTAGAGCGCGAACTCGCCCATGTCCCCGGGAAAGTAGCGCAGGGGGCTGTTGGCGGGAGGAACGGGACGTCCCTTCTCGATGAAGTGCCAGTCGGGCGCGTACCACACCGGGTCCGTCTCCTTCCGACCCACCGAGAACACGCCGGCCGGCGTCTCGAAGAGCCAGCCGCCGTTCTCGGCATCGCGATGGCGCAGATATGCTCCCTTGCCGACCGCCACCGGGAACCGGTGGAGGATGGTGGAGCCCCGCCGCACCGTCAGCTCGCGACGATCGATCGACACGTGGAGGAACGTCTCGTCCGCGCCGGGAGCGGTGTACTCCGATCCGGGCATGGTCCCGGAGAAGTCCAGGTAGGCGGTCTCTCCCAGGACGAAGAGCGTCTGTCCGTGAAGCGCGGCCGGGATCGCCAGCGACGCGAGGCCGATCAACGTCGCCGCCGCGGCGATTACCCGGGCCCTTGCCGAGAGGTTCATCGAG
>DATLFF010000251.1:0-4485 GCA_035524915.1 Gemmatimonadota bacterium
GAGCCGAGCTCGCAGGGGATTCCCGCGGTCCGCAGGTAGTCGGGCTCGGCGAACTCGACCCACGGGCTCGCGGCCAGGAAGCCGGCCACCATCTTCTCGAACCCGAGCGGGACCTGCAGCTTGGAGATGTCGAGCGCGAGCGGGCCCTCGAACGTGGCGCCGTTGGCGGCCAGGAGCTCCGCGATGGGCGCGTGGGGCCGGAACTTGACCAGGATCCGCTGGGGCACGTAGTCGGAGCCCGCCGCGAGGGCGAGCGGGCCGGCGGCCGGCCGCGGGCCGGCCGGATCCGGCGCGACCGGCGAGCGGGCGTCGTCCGCGCAGGCCGCGAGGGCGAGCGCGAGGGGAAACAGGAATACGAATGCCTTCCGCATCGGGCCTCCAAGTGGAGCGGTATGTAGGTGGCCGGCCGGGCGGGGGCGTTGCCTTGCTCCCCGGCGACTCGACCCGCAGTGTACCGCCCTCGGGGCGGGATATCAACGAAGTTGCACGGACGGGGCCAAACTCGTCGATGGGGGATCGACATTGCCGATCCTAATCAATCGTTTCGGCGGAATGCGAGATCGTCCGGCCGGAACCCGGGGGCATTCAGTTCTCGATCGCGGCCAGGAGCTCCAGATCGGGGCCGAAGACGAACGTGAGGCCGGTCTTGTGCTCGACCCACTCGCCGCGGGACTCGGCCTCGATCTCGGCTTGGGTCACCCGGGGCAGCACCGGGGCCACGTAGAGCCCGCCGGCCTGGTAGAACGCGGCGTGGAACGGCGCGAGGATCCCGAGCGGCTGGAGCGAGTCGGGGATCGCGGCCAGGATCCGACCGCAGGCTTCGGCGTCGGCCTCGCCCTCGAGCGGGCGGAGGTCCTCCGGGTGGGGCGCGCCGTCCGAGGCGGCCGAGGCGAGGAGCGGAAACTCCGGCGAGTTCCAGAGGAGCACGGCCGCCAGGTGCGTGTCGCCCCCGACCGCGGCCGGGCAGCGCGCGGTCTCCGGGGCGGGCTCACGCCGGAGCACGGGCAGGGCGACGGCCGCCAGCATCGTGGCGGCGAGGACCCCCAGCAGGATCGAGCGGCGGTTGGGATTGGCGCTCATGGAGTCGCCTACTGCAGAGCGCGTGCCAGAATGTAGGTTGGACCCCGTGGCGAGCGCGCGCGGACGCTGGGGCCCGGGGTGGCTGGTGGCGGCGGCCTTCATCGGCCCCGGCACGGTCACGACCGCCACGCTGGCCGGCGCGCGCTGGGGCGCGGCGCTGCTGTGGGCGCTGGCGTTCTCGGTCGTGGCCACGATGGCTCTCCAGGAGATGGCGGCGCGGCTGGGGCTGGTGACCGGACAGGGCCTCGGCGAGGCGATCCGCCAGCGGTTCACCTCACCGGCCGCGCGCGCGGTGGCGGCGGCGCTGGTGATGGGGGCGATCGGGGTGGGGAACGCGGCCTACGAAACCGGGAACCTGCTGGGCGCGGGGCTGGGGCTCGAAGCGCTCGCCGGGGGCCCCGCGCGGGTCTGGGCCGCGGGGATCGCGGCGGTCGCGGCGGCGCTCCTGTGGCGCGGGTCCTACCGGCTCCTCGAGCGGGTGCTGGTCGCCATGGTGGCGCTCATGGGGCTCGTCTTCGTGGCGACGGCCGCGGCGGTGCGGCCGGCGATTGGCGAGATCCTCCGGGGGCTCGTCGTGCCGGGGCTCCCCGGCGACTCGGCGGTCCTGGCGCTCGCCCTGGTCGGCACGACCGTGGTCCCCTACAACCTGTTCCTCCACGCGGCCGCGGTTCGCGAGAAGTGGTCGGGGGCGGCGGACCTGCCGGCCGCCCGGCGCGACCTGGTGGTGTCGATCGCGGTGGGTGGGCTGGTGAGCGCGTCGATCCTGGTGACGGCGGCGGGGCGGATCGGGGAAGCCGCCGTGATCGAGTCGGCGGCCGACATGGCGCGGGCGCTGGAGCCCGCGCTCGGGCGCTGGGCGGGGGCGTTCTTCGCGCTCGGGCTCTTCGCGGCCGGGATGACCAGCGCGATCACCGCGCCGCTCGCCGCCGCGTGGGCCATCGCGGGCGCGCTGGGGTGGCGGTGCGACCTCTCGGCGCCGGCGGTGCGCGCGGTGTGGGGGGCGGTCCTGGGGATCGGCGCCGCGTTCGCGCTCGCCAGGGTGCGGCCGGTGCCGGCGATCGTGTTCGCGCAGGCGGCGAACGGAGTGCTGCTGCCGGCGGTCGCGGCCTTCCTGCTGGTGGTCGTGAACGACCGCCGCCGGATGGGAGAGCAGGCCAACGGCCGGTGGGCCAACGCCGCGGGAGTGGCCGTGGTGGCGGTCGCGCTGGCGCTGGGGGCGCGGGCGATCGCGGGGGTGCTGGGGGTCGGGTAGGGGGGCGCCGGTGGGTCACAGCCCGCCGGCCGGCGCCCCCTCCCGTCAGTACGTCAGCCGGATCCCCGCTTGGAACGTCCGCGGCAGTCCCGGCCGCGCCCCGGCCGGACGGCGCGCCACCACGTAGGTCGCGTCCGTCAGGTTCTCGATCCCCGCCTGGATCGTGGCCCAGGGCGTGATCGCGTAGCCGGCGGAGGCGCTCCAGATGGCGAACGCGTCGGTCCCTTCCCCATCGGGGATCTCCCCCCGGCCGGCGACCGTCCGCATCTCCGAAACCGCCTGGACCGACAGCGCCGCATCCCACCGTCCCCGCTCCACGCCGACCGAGGCGCTCAGCTGGTGCTCGGGCAGGTACGGCAGCTCGTCGCCCTCGGCGACGTCGCCCCACGGCTCGAAGTCGCTTTCGAACGAGCTGCCGAACTCGGCGCGGGTGAGCGTCCATGCCAGCCGGACCGGCACCGACCACTCGCTCCCCGCGAGCCAGGCGGCGTCGGCCTCCACCGCGGCCTCGATCCCCGCCACGACGGCGCTCCCGCCGTTGAAGAGCTCGCCCGCCCCGGTCGGATCGCCGGTCGCCAGCGTCGCCCGGCCGAGGATGTTGGCGTAGTCGCTGTAGAAGCCGACCAGCTGGGCCCCCAGCCCCGCGCGGTCGACCTTCACCCCGAGCTCGTAGTTGACGCTCTTCTCCGATTCCGTCTCCTCGTCCGCGCCGGGGCCCGGCGGGCCGAACCCGCGGTGGACGCCGCCGAAGAGGGCGAGCCCGTCGGCCCACTCGTACGTGGCGCCGATTCCGGGGATCCACGCTGAGACGTCGTTTTCGCGTACCCGGGTGGGCGCCGCGCGGCCGGGATCGTCGGAGCCGTAGTCGGTCCGGGTGAACTCGATCGTCTCGTAGCGGAGCCCGGGCGTGACGGTCCAGCGGCCCAGGGCGATCTCGTCCTGAACGAAGGCCGCCCAGGCGCTCGCCTCGCCCACGCGGTTCGCCTGGCTGCCGGGCGCGCCCGCGCGGGAGAGGACCATGCGACCGCCCGACATGCGGTAGCGGTCGTCGTGCTGGAAGCGGTCCTCCTCGTCGGCGTGCCAGCGCACCCCGAACTCGGCCGAATGGGGTCCCGACACCAGGCCTACGATCGTCTGGACACCATGTCCGTAGTAGGTCCGGTTGTTGGCGCGCACCGAGAGCGCGTCGTCCCCGCTGTCGGCGCCCTCGAGGACCGCCATCGCCTCGGGATGCGCGGCCGGGTCGTCGAGCACGCTGGCGATCCCGACGCCCAGGGCCGAGTCCAGCTTGTACCAGTTCCGGTGGAAGTCGTTGCGGTAGACGACCGTGGTCAAGTCGAGCGACGGCGTGGGCCGGAAGAGCCAGGTGAGCGTGGCCTGTTCGTGCTCGGCGTTCATCACGTCCCGCTGGGAGGCGGTGTAGCGGCGGAACGGGTCGGCCTCGAAGTCGGCGTCGGTCAGCCCGAGGTAGGTCTCATTCGAGGTCTCGTCGGTCCGGCCGAGCTTGAGCGTCAGCTCGTGGTAACGCGCGGCGTCGGGCGCGGTTCGGACCCGACCCTTGACCAGCCAGTCGGAGATCTCGAAGCCGGTGTCGCCGCCGCCGTCGAGCCGCTTGAAGCCGTCGGTCCGCACCTGGTACGTTTCGGCCAGCCAGCCGAGGTGCTCGGACGAGCCGCCCGCGCGGAGCCGCGCCACGCCGGTCGCGTCGGAGCCGCCGTCCACGTCGGCCAGGGCGGAGAAGCGCTCGGGGATCGGGCTGGAGACGAGGTTGACCGCGCCGCCGACCGTGAACGGTCCGTGCCGCACCTGGCTCGAGCCCTTCCGGACCTCGATCGCCTCCATTCGTCCCACCACCGGGAAGTAGTAGGCGGCCGGCGCCGAATAGGGGGCGGGCGCGATCAGGACCCCATCCTCCATGAGCGTGATCTTGGAGCTCCGCTCCGAGCCCGAGCCGCGGATCCCCACGTTCGGCCGGAGCCCGTACCCCTCCTCCTCCTGTACGTACACCCCGGGCACCGATCGGAGGAGCCGGTTGGCGTCGTCGAAGAGCGTGGGGATCTCGGCCAGCTCCTCCGGTCCCAGGTAGTGGGCGGAGCCGGGGAGCCGGAAGGCGCGGGCGTCGCTGCCGACGGTCTTCAGCCGGTCGACCACGA
>DATLFF010000252.1:0-6956 GCA_035524915.1 Gemmatimonadota bacterium
CGACCCGGCGCGCGTCTGGGAGGCGATCCCCCATGTGGTCAGGGCCGGTCTCGGCCGGCGGCGGAGTCGGGCCCTGGCCCGGGTGCTGGGCTGCCGGGACCGGGGAGGTCCGGAGCCGTTCGCCGCGGTGGAGGGCGCCACGGCGCCCGGCTTCCGCGCTACCCGGGTGGTCCCGCCGCGCGAGATCGAGCTCGAGGGCCGGCACCGGTTCGCTCGCTACGCGCTGACCTTCCGCGTGGTTCCGCGTCCCGGGGGCGCGACCCTGTCGGCCGAGACGCGGGCCGAGTTCCCCGGGCTCCGGGGCAAGCTGTATCGGGCGCTCGTGGTCGGCAGCGGGGGGCACGTGATCGTCACGCGGCGGATCCTCGGGGGCATCGCCCGCCGGGCGGAAAGGTCTTACAAATAAATCTGTAAAGGGGGAGACTTGAGCGCCGAGAAGATCGAGAAGGTGGGAGTGCTGGGCTGCGGGCTCATGGGCAGCGGCATCGCCCACGTCTGCGCCCAGGCGGGCTACGACGTGGTGGTGCGCGAGATCGAGGAGGGCTACTGGCAGAAGGGGTTCGCCAGGATCGAGAAGTTCATGGCGAAGTCGGTCGAGAAGGAGAAGATGTCCGCCGCCGACAAGGACGCCGCCATGGCGCGGCTCTCCGGCACCACGGCGCTGGCCGATCTGGCCGACTGCGACCTCGTGATCGAGGCGGTGGTCGAGAACATCGAGGAGAAGAACGCGATGTTCCGGGAGCTCGACGGGGTCTGCCCGGCGCACACGATCTTCGCCAGCAACACGTCGTCCCTGACGATCGTGGAGATGGCCGCGGCCACGAACCGGCCGGACCGCACGGTCGGGCTCCACTTCTTCAATCCCGTGCCGGTCATGAAGCTGGTCGAGGTGGTCAGAGCGATCACGACGTCGAAGGAGACGTTCGAGAAGGCGTGGGCGTTCGCCGAGTCGCTGGGGAAGATCCCGATCGCGGCCAAGGACAACAGCGGATTCGTGGTGAACCTGCTCCTGGTCCCCTACCTGCTGGGCGCGGTCCGCGCGGTGGAGAATGGGGTCGCCTCGGTCGAGGACATCGACAAGGGGATGGTCTACGGCACCGGCCACCCGATGGGGCCGCTGACGCTGCTCGACTTCGTGGGGATCGACACCACCTACCGGATCGCCGAGATCATGTTCGAGGAGTACAAGCAGGAGGTGTACGCCGCGCCGCCGCTGCTCCGGAAGATGCATCTGGCCGGCTACCACGGGCGGAAGAGCGGCAAGGGGTTCTACGACTACTCGGGCGACGAGCCGGTGCCGTCGGAGCTGAACCTCTAGGGGGACCCGTGGACTACGCGTACGACAATCTGATCGTCGAGGTCGCCGACCGGATCGCGACCGTGACCGTGAACCGCCCCGACAAGCTGAACGCGCTGAACTCGGCCACCGAGACCGAGCTCCAGGCCGCGTTCGCCCGGATCTACGAGGATGACCAGGTGGGCGGCGTGATCCTGACCGGGGCGGGCGAGAAGGCGTTCGTGGCCGGCGCCGACATCGGCGAGCTCGCAGGCCTGGGGGCCACCGAGGGCAAGGAGTTCGCGTTCCAGGGCCAGACCACGTTCACGCGGATCGCCCAGTGCCCCAAGCCCGTGGTCGCGGCGGTCAACGGCTACGCGCTGGGCGGCGGCTGCGAGCTGGCGATCGCGTGCCACCTGCGCCTGGCCAGCGAGAAGGCGCGGTTCGGCCTCCCCGAGGTCACGCTCGGGCTGATCCCGGGGCACGGCGGCACCCAGCGGCTCTCCCGGATCATCGGGATGGGCCGCGCGCTCGAGATGGTCCTGACCGGGCGCATGGTGGACGCCGATGAGGCGTCCCGCTGGGGGCTCGTCAACCGGGTCGCCGCGCCGGACGCGCTCATGGACGCCGCCCGGGAGACGCTCGGCCAGATCCTGTCCAAGGGTCCGCTGGCCGTCCAGTACGCGCTCGAGGCCACGCTCCGCGGCTCCGACATGGCGCTCGACGACGGGCTCTACATGGAGGCGACGCTGTTCGGGATGGCGTGCGGCACCGAGGACATGAAGGAGGGGACCAAGGCGTTCCTGGAGAAGCGCGCGCCGGAGTTCCGGGGCCGCTGAGCGCGCGGCCATGATCGGTCGCTCCTACGCGCTCTACCTGATCGTCACCGCGGCCTGGATGACCGCCGCCGCGCTCGCCTATCCCATCCCCTACGGCTGGTACGTGGCGAGCGCCGCGATCTGGTGGGGCCTCATCGTGATGACGATCGCGACCGGGTACTACGTCATCCAGGACGCGCCCGACGCTCGGGGGACGCCGTGGCTCGGGCGCGACTTCCTGGTGAACGCGGCGATGCTGCTCGTCCTCCTGTTCGCGCTCCTGGACGGCTCGATGGGCTGGCGGTACCTGAGCCTGCCGACCGCCGGGTGGATCGCGTTCGGGGTCGCGGCCGCGCATCCGCTGGCGGTGGACCTGCCCCACCGGCGCCGCCACGAGAAGGACCCGGCGGGCTCGCCGGTGCCCCGCTACGTGCCGCCGGCGTGCCTGTGGATCGACTGGACGACGGCGGCCCTGGCGCTGGGGGCGCTGGCGCTGCTGTAGAGAGCCCCCGGGCGCCGGACGGCTGCCACGAACCAGACGAGTCGACGCTTCACGGGGTTCATCGTACCCGCACCTTCCGCAGGCCTCCACCGGAATCGAGGAAGTAGAAGACGTCCTCCTCCGTCGGCGATCCCGTCACGCTGAAGCCGGAGTTCGAGAACCCGTAGTACCCGAGCCGGTGGACCGGCAGGTCGAGCTCGGTGTCGATCACGTAGGCGCCGCCGTACCACTCCATCGCCACGTACCGTCCCCCGGCGGCGACCGCGGTTGGATTCGCGACGCAGTACGAGCCGCAGTAGGAAGGTCCCAGGGCCAGGTCGCGCAGCACCTCCCCCGTCTCGATGTCGACCACCAGGAGCCGCCCCGTGTCCACGTCGTTGCCCAGCACGTAGGCCCGCGGCTCGTGAGGGTCCAGCGCCACGGTCTCGGTGTACAGCAGCGGCAGGGGGATCTCTCTGCGGACGGTCATGGTGGCGAGGTCGACCACGTGGATCCGGTCGCTGCCCGCTTCGGACCGGCCGGCGACCACCGCCGTGGCGCGGTCCTCCGACACGGCGAAGTGCCACGAGTACAACAGTTCCCCTCCTGCCGACGTGGCCTGCCCGAGGATCGCGCCCGAGAACGGATCCATCAGCGAGAGGGGGCCCCGTCCCGAGACCAGGACGCGGGACTCGCCGACGGCGCGGATGAAGAAGGCGCCCGGCGAGATCCGCTCGTGACGGTGCTCCAGCACCATCTCGGGGATCGCCACCGTCGCCAGGTGATGGTACTTGTAGACCGCGAAAAGCCGCTCGCCCGACGGCGCGACGGTGAGCCCTTCGATCGAGTATCCGATCGTGTCGATCCGGCGCAGCACGCTCAGGTCCGTCGGGTCCAGCTGGACCAGCGAGCCGCCGCTGTAGGCGGCGACGTAGAGGTGCTCGCCCGCGGGATCCATCACGATTCCCTCGAACGAGCGCCAGTCGGGATCAGCCGGCGGGACCATCGACTCGACCAGGGTCTCGGTGCGGGAGGGATCATTCACCACGACCACCGGCTCGACCACGCGCCGTTCGCCGGTGGGCAGGTCGAACGTCACCCGGAGGCGGTGGACGCCCGGGGCGAGGAAGCGATAGCCGAAGCCGATCCCCCGCTCCAGCCGTCCCTCGCGATCGGCGATCCCGTCCTCGTCCAGATCCACCGCGTACCCGGCGCCGATGCCGTCCTCGCCCGGCAGCAGGTAGACCAGCCCCTCCACCGGGGCGTCGCCGAACGCAAGGGTGACCACGGCGCTCAACCGATCGGCGGTGGGGGCGTCACCAGGCCGCGGCGGATCACTCGGTGGTGAAGCGGGAGGAGGCCCATCCGGCGGCGCGGGAGGCGGATCCGACGGCGGGAAGCCTGCGAACGGCGGTGGGGCGTCCGAGCAGGCGCAGAGGAGCGCCGCCGCCGCGATCCACTTTGAAGCCCTCATCGCAAGAACTCCACCCGCGTCACCCGTCCCTCCGATCGGTTCGAGAACCAGAACACGGGCGAGGTCGGCGAGGCGGCGACATTGCAGCAGCCGATCGGATTCTCGGGCGTGAAGTCGCCGGGATCCACCGGCGGGTCCATCGTGCGGTACAGGGCCAGGTGGTCCGAGGTGCGGACGAAGAACGCACCGAGTCCCGTCGAGAAGACGACGAACCTCCCATCGAACGAGACCGCGGCCGGACTCGAGCGTCCGGGATCGTAGCTGGAGAAGCGATTCGTGTCCTGCCCCAGCACCACGTCGCGGACGATCTCGAGGTCGGCGAGGCGGATCACCAGCAGGTGCCATTCCCCGCGTCCCAGGAGGACGTACAGATGGTCGCCCGCCGGGTGGAACGCCGCGGCCACCGGAGGAGGCAGGTCTTCCGGAACTTCGAAGTGCTGAATCGAGCCGAGGGTACCGGGATCCAGGACCGAGACGATCCGGCCGAACGCGGCCGCGTGCACGAGCCGCTCACCGGCCAGGTCGAAGGCCACGGGACCGGTCCCCGCCGCCGATTCCGCCCGCACCTCGCCGAGGTCGGGGTCGATCCGGCGGATCCGCCCCCGCGCCACGTGGTAGAGGGCACCATCCGGTCCGACAGTCAGCGTCCCGTACATCTCCTCCTCGAGGAGGGCCATCCCACGGAAGGCGATCGAGTCCGCCAGCGAGTACGCGGCGATGCCGTCCGGGACGAGCACGTAGGCGACGTCTCGATCGACGTCGACCGCCATGCCCTCGGCCCAGCCGGTCCCCGGCAATCGCTCCTCATCGAGCGCCTCCAGCGTCGCGCCGTGGAGGCGGACCAGTCGCCGGCTCTGCCGATCGAGCACGTATATCGTGCCGTCCCCCGGATCGTACGCGATCTCCTCCGTCCAGCCGCTTCCACTGGCCGAACCGGTCGCTACCACTCGAGTGGCGGCGCCGTCGTTCACGACCACCGTACGATCGGCGCGATACCGTTCGCCGCCCCGCTCCAGTATCACCGCGATCTGGTGAGGTCCGGTATCCTCGAAGCCGTAGAGGATGCTGGCGCCCAGACCGAGCGGGCCTTCCTCGTCGGGCCCGAGATCGCCGTCCAGGTCCACGGAGTAGGTCCAGTCGGGATGGCCTTCGGGCGGGAGGAGACGTATCTCGCCCAGGAGCGGACTGTCGTCGAAACCGCGGGTGGCCCGGACCCAGCGGAACTGGGACGAAAGGACCGGCGGGGGCGGTCCCGGGGGATCGGGGGCCGGATCGAGTGGACCGGTGGTAGGAGAAGCGCCCCCGCAGGCCGCCGCGCTCAGGGCTACCAGAGCGATCGTTCGGACGCAGGCCCCGGGGGTACGAAGACCCGGAGACGGTAGATTGACGGTCGGAGCTCGCTTCAACCGTGCCTCCCACCCGGAGAGAGGGACCGACCTCGGGTAAAGCAGGCCACCCCGGTCGGGGTTTGATCGTCCCCGCGCCGCGGGACTGCGGTACAGCCATGGAGCAGCTGGACGGGATCTCCCCTATGAGAGGAGGATCGTCGAATTCCAGGCTGGTTCGCCCATCACGGCAGGATCTCGATCCGGCGCAGCCGGCCCCATTGGTTCAGCAGCCAGAAGGTGGCGTCGGCCGTGGGATCGGCCGCCACGCTGGTGCTCGAAAAGGAGCGGACGGGATCCACCAGGAGGATCGGCAGGTCGATCGTCGTATCGACGATCAGGACGCCGCCGTTTCGCTCGAACGCGATGTAGCGGCCGTCGCGGGACCGAGCCACGGGATTGGCGACGCAGTAGGAGCAGCCCAGCGGCCCCAGCGGCATCCACCGCTCGATGTCCCCGCTGGCCGCGTCGATGACGACGTAGAAATCATCGACCGTGAAAACCGTGGACACGATCAGGTGGATCCGATCGTCGACGTGATCCCAGGCGGCCGTCCGCCCCACGAACCCCTCCGGGAGATGGTGGGTGAGGCGCACGTCCAGATCGGGCAGGCCGACCACGTGGATGGCCGGGTGGTCGTGAAAATCGAGCACGGCCGCGCGATCCCCGTCGGGGTGGACGTCGAAGTGCCACGCGTGGAACACCTCGCCATTCATCTCGTCGATCGCCGCCAACTGTTCGCCGGAGTGGAGATCTTGAATCGCGAGGGCCGACCCGCCCCCGTAGAGCGCCAGCCGATCGTCCAGCGCGGCCACGTAGAACTTTGTGTAGCCCCCCACCTCCTGGGGCGGCGGCTCCGCCACGAGCTCGGGGAGCGCGAGCCGCGCGGACCAGTAGTTGTTCTTGAAGCCAACGAACAGGTAGTCCCCCGAGGGGGAGACGGAGAGCCCTTCCACGCCTCGAGGGAGCTGGATCCCTTCGCGCTGGACGAGTCCGGCCGCCTCGATCCGAACGACCGCGCCGTCCTGGAAGTCCCCCACGTATACGTTCTCTCCTGCCGGATCCACGGCGATCCCTTCGAACTCTCCGGCCTCCGGATCCAAGGGCTCAACCGTCGTCTCGGCGAGGAGCCGAACCCGGTCGGGATACTGGACGACCACCGGCACCTCCACGTCGACCGGACCCGCGGGTCCGGTGAGAACGACCCGGATGACGTGAGGGCCCGGGGTCGTGAACCGGTAGCGGAACCCGATGTCGTTCTCGAGCACGCCGGCGTGATCGGCTTCGCCGTCCTGGTCCAGATCGACCGCGTAGCTCCAGCCCCGGCTGCCCTCGGGCTGGGTGAGGCGCAGATCGCCCTCGAGAGGCGCGGGTCCGAAGCCGAGGGTCACCTGGACCTGGGGCGCCGGGCCCTCGGGCGGGAGGGGCGGGTCCTCCATCATGGGCAGAGGGGTAGAGTCGCAACCGAGCAGAAGAGAAACGACGACGATGGCGAACGGGATCCGACCCATTGGAACCCACC
>DATLFF010000253.1:0-2745 GCA_035524915.1 Gemmatimonadota bacterium
ACCACCACGATGTCCCACTCTGGTGTATTCATGTCACGGTTTCGGCTGAACGCTCAGGAATCTCCACGGCGGCGGACCCGACGCGCACCTTACTCCTTCGCCCGCGTTCCGTCAACGCCGAGCGCGCCGCGGAGGAGCCGCGTCCACTCCGCGCAGGCAATGGCCCGCTCGTACTTCTCCAGGAACACCTGTCGCGCGCGCCGCCCCATCCGCTCGCGCTCCTCCGGATCCCGGCGGAGCCCCTCGAGCGTCACCACCAGGCGATCGGTCGCGCCCGGGCCGTCGGCCGGGTCGATCACGACCCCGATCCCCTCCGACTCGATCGTGCGCGCCGTGCTCGACCCGCGCGGGCCGATCAGGACCGCCGGCCGGCCCGCGGCCATGATCCCGTAGAGCTTGCCCGGGACCACGAGGCCCTCCACGTCGCCCCGCATCGTCACCAGGTGGACGTCCGCGAGCGACAGCCAGGCCGCGAGCCAGCTCCGCGGCCGGTAGTCGAGGTACCGGAAGTTCGGCAGCCCGCCGGCGCGGTCGAGGATCTCCGCCTTCCGCGGGCCCCCGCCGACGAACAGGAAGCGGTAGCCAGGGTCGCCGCCGAGCCGATCCATCGCCTCCAGCACCTCGTCGAACCGGTGGGCGCGCCCCGCGTTCCCCGAGTACATGACGACGTACTGGCCTTCGAGGCCGAGCGTCCGGGCGAGCCGGTCCACGCTCCGGGGCGACGCCGTCGCGTCCTCGCCGCGGCTCCAGACCGGGATCGTCCGGAGAGCGGACTCCCGGTGGCCCCGTTCGACCAGCCGACGCCGCATGCATTCCCCGAGCGCCACCACGAACTCCGCCCGCCGGTCGGCGGCCGCAGCGACGGCCCGGAACGCCCGGGCCGGTCCAGGCGGCAGGATTCCGAGCGCCTCCTCGATTTCCGGATGGAGGTCCATCGACCATACCACGAAGCGCTGGCCGCGGAGCATCCGGAGGGCCGCTCCCACGGTCCCGATCAGCGACGGGGTCGTCAGGAACACGGCCAGGTCGAAGCGCCGGCGCGTCCCCATCCAGGCAAGGACCGCCAGCATGAACGAGAGGTAGTCGGCGAGCCGGCCCATCTCGCGCGCGCGTCCGAAGCCGGTCGCCGGCAACCGCACGATGCGAACGCCCCGGCGGACCTCCCGGCGGGGGGCCCGAAGGGCGCCGCCCCGATACCTGCCCCGGCTGCAGACGACCGTCACGTCGAACCCCTCCGCCGCCAGGTACTCTGCCAGGTCCGTCAGGTGTTGGCCGGTCGAGGCCACGTCCGGCCAGTAGTGCTGGTTCACGAACGCGAGGGTCGGGCGCGGGCTCACGACCGGATCACAACGAAAGGACCCAGGGCCAGCGCGTCCATCTCGGTCCGGAGGAAGCAGTCGAGCGCCTCCTCCGGCCGGTTCACGATCGGCTCGTTCTCGTTGAACGAGGTGTTCAGGACCATCGGCACGCCGGTCCGGTCGGCGAAGGCGCGGATCACCGACCAGTAGAGCGGGTTCGATTCGCGGGTGACCGTGTGGGGACGACCGGTGCCGTCCACGTGCGTGACCGCGGGCACCGCGGATCGGCGGTCCTCGCGGATCGCGTACACCTTCATCATGAACGGGACGTCGTCGTCCACCTCGAACCACTCGCCCATCGCCTCGCGGAGGATCGAGGGGGCGAACGGGCGGAACGATTCCCTGAGCTTGATCCGGGCGTTCAGGATCTCCCGCATGTCGGCGCGCCGCGGGTCGCCGAGGATGCTCCGCGCCCCGAGGGCGCGCGGCCCGAGCTCGGAGCGGCCCTGGAACCAGCCGAGCACCTGGCCGTCGGCGATCCGGCCCGCCGCCTCGCGGGCGAGCTCCGCCGGGTCGGCCACCCGGCGGACGGTCCGGCCGAGCCGCTCGATGTCCGTCGCGCGGGCGTCCAGCGCGGTCCGGCACTCCTCGTCGGTGAAGCCGGGACCATAATTGGAGTGGACCATCGGCTCGCCGCGGCCCCCGCCGGTCGCGTCCCGCCAGGCGATCAGCGCCGCCCCGACCGCGCCGCCGGCGTCCCCCGGCGCGGGGGGCGCGAACACGCGGCGGAAGGGGGTCTCCGTCCGCACCTTGCCGTTGGCGACCGAGTTCATCGCCGCGCCGCCGGAGAGGACGATCGAGTCCAGGCCGTATCGGGCGTGGAGCCCCCGGACCATCTCGAGCACCACCTCCTCGAACCGCGCCTGCACCGAGCGGGCGACGTCCTTGTGCCGCTCCTCCAGCGGCTCGTCGGGCCGCCGCGCCGGGCCCAGCAGGGCCTCGAGCGCCGGGGTGAAGTGGGCCCCGACCGACGGCGCGCCCCCCTCCCAGCGGTAGCCCAGGTCCTCGCGGTGGTGCCGGAAGTAGCCCAGGTCGAGCTCGAAGCCCCGCGCCGTCGACCGCACGATCCGACGCATCGCGTCCAGGTGACGCGGGCGCCCGTAGGGGGCGAGCCCCATCACCTTGTACTCGTCGCCGTACTTGGGGAAGCCCAGGTACTGGGTGAGCGTGAGGTAGAAGATCCCGAGCGAGTGGGGAAAGTGGACGCGGCCGTCCAGCCGCATGCGGTCGCCCTCTCCCACGCCCCACGAGGCGCTCGAGAAGTCGCCGAAGCCGTCCACCGACAGGAGCACGGCCTGCTCGAACGGCGAGACCAGGAACGCCGAGGCCTGGTGCGCCAGGTGGTGCTCGACCCTGCGGAGCGAGCCGCGGAAGCCGGGGCCCAGGA
>DATLFF010000254.1:0-4783 GCA_035524915.1 Gemmatimonadota bacterium
CCGCTGGCGGACCGGCTGGGAGATCCCCGACGGCGGCGCCCCGGCCGGCACGCCGCGCCGCGCGCGGCACTTCACGCTCGGCGCCGAGCGCGCGGGCGAGCCGTGGGTCAAGGTCGAGGGATACGTGAAGCGCTACGATCGCTACATTGTCGAGGCGGGCGTCGATCCCGCGCGCGCGGTGCGCGCCGGCCGCTCCGCCGGGGTCGACGCGATCGCCCGCTGGACCGGAACCGAGCGCTGGGACGGCTGGATCTCGTACTCGCTCCTCCACGGCCGCGTCGACCTGGCCGACGGGACGGACGCGTCGAGCGACTACGACGTGACCCACTCGCTGACCGCGGTGGGGCGCGTCAACCACGGACCCTGGCAGCTCGGCCTCACCGGCCGCTACGGGACCGGCCGGCCGCACACGGCGATCCTCGGCGCCGCGCCCTCCACCGGCGGGCCGCGGGAGCCGCTCTACGGCGCGCCCAACGGCGCCCGGCTCCCGGAGTACTTCCGGCTGGACGGCCGGCTCACGCGGTTCATCCCGTTCCGGAGCGGATACCTGGTGACCTACGTGGAGATGCTGAACCTCACCAACCGCGCCAACGCCTCAGCCGTCGTCTACGACGCCGACTGGGAGAACCCGCGGCTCGTCGAATCGTTCTTCGCCGACCGCACGTTCGTGGCCGGCTTCGAGTTCCAGCCGTAGCCGTGGAGCGCGAGACCCTCGCCGCGGCGATCGCGTTCCTCGCCCTTGGGGCCAACCTCCTGGGGACGGCGTTCCAGCTCCTGGTCGACCCGCGGAGCCGCCAGGTCCGCTGGTTCGCGTTCTTCGAGGCCGACCTCATGCTCTGGCTGGGCCTCCAGGGGTGGATCTTCGCCCGCGGCGAGATCGGGGCTCTGGGTCCCCTGTACGAGGGCGTAGTCCACATGCTGCCCGGGCTCTTCCTCGCCTCCACCCTGGTCGATGTCCGGGGATGGAGCGACCGCCGGGCGCTCGGGGTTGTGGCGCTCGCTGCCGCGCTGCTGCCGATCTCGCTGGGCTCCCTGATCGGACCGGACTCGGCGCCGCTGCCGCTCTTCCTGTGGCACTTCGCGGGCTGGACGACGGGGGCGGTCGTCCACCTGCGCGACCCCCGGCGCTTCGAGCGCGACCCGCGGGTGCGGCGGCGGCTGCGGATCGCGGTCGGCTGGACGCTCATGGCGATCGGCCCGGCGGCCGTCGTCGTCGGCTTCCTCGCCGGCGGCGACTTCTTTGTGTTCGTGATGCCGCTCCTCACGGTGGGGATGCACGTCCTCCTCCTGTTCGGGATCGTCCACCTCCGCTTCTACGACATCGAGGTCCGTGCGCTGCGCTCGGGCGAGACGGCGTCCCGGGCGACCGAGATCGAGCGGCTCGCCGTGGTCGGCGAGCTGGCCGCCTCGTTCGCCCACGAGGTGCGGAACCCGCTGACCGGAGTGTGCTCGCTCGCCCAGCGGCTGGCCGAGGAGGATATCCCGGACGAGAAGCGCCGGAGCTACGCCGACCTGATCGTCCGCGAGGTGGAGCGGGTGGAGGGGATCGTGGCCCGGCTGCTGGGGATCGCGCGGCGTCCGTCTCCCTCCGCCGACGGCCGGGGGCCGACGCCGCTGGCGCCGCTGTTCGAGGACCTGCGGCTGCTGGTGGCGAGCCGGGCCGAGCGCGGCGGAGTCGAGATCCGCACGGCCCCCGGCGATCTGGACGCTTCGGCCGCCCGCGAGCCGCTGGCCCAGGTGCTGCTGAACCTACTCCTGAACGCGGTCGCCCACGCGCCGTCCGGAACCGCGGTGGAGTTGGCGGCGCGGTCGAGCGGGGCGGGCGTGGAGATCGCGGTACGCGATCGGGGGCCGGGGATCCCGGCGGCCGATCGCGCGCGCGTGTTCGAGCCGCTCTACAGCGGAACCGGGGGCACCGGCCTCGGCCTCGCCGTGGTGCGGCGGGTGGCCGATGAGCGGGGCTGGTCGGTGGACGTCGCCGACGCGCCCGGTGGCGGCGCCGAGCTCCGGCTGGGGATCCCCGCGTGAGGATCCTGGTCGTCGACGACGAGCCCGCCGTCCGGTTCAGCCTGCGGGAGATCCTGGAGCACGCGGGGCACGCCGTCCGCGAGGCCGAAGACGGCGACTCCGCCCTCGCCGCGCTCGAGGCCGCGGCCGCCGAGCTGGTGATCACGGATCTCCGGATGCCGGGCATCGACGGCCTGGGCCTCCTGGAGCGGGTGCGGGCGCGCTGGCCGGATACCCTGGTCGTCCTGGTGACGGCGCAGGGGGACGAGCGGACCGCCGTCCGGGCGCTCAAGCTCGGGGCCTGGAACTACCTCCCCAAGCCGTTCGACAACGACGAGATCCGCGTCACCGTCGAGCGCGCGCTGGAGGTCCTGTCGCTGCGGGCGGAGAACCGGCGGCTCCGCGAGGAGCTCGCCAGCGAGTACCGCGGCATCGTGGGCGAGGCCCCCGCCATGCGCGAGGTGATCCGCGTGATCCGCCGCGCCGGCCCGACCGACGCGACCGTGCTGATCACCGGCGAGAGCGGGACCGGCAAGGAGCTGGCCGCCCGCGCGCTCCACGCCGAGAGCCCGCGCGCCGCCCGCCCGTTCGTGGCGCTCAACTGCTCGGCGCTGCCGGCGGATCTGGTGGAGAGCGAGCTCTTCGGCCACGTGAAGGGGGCTTTCACCGGCGCCGACCGGGACCGGGACGGGCTCTTCGTGACGGCCGACCGGGGCACGCTCTTCCTCGACGAGGTGGGCGACCTGGCCGGGGCCGCGCAGGCCAAGCTCCTGCGGGCGATCGAGGCCGGCGAGGTGACGCCGGTCGGGGCCAGCCGGCCGGTCCCGGTGGACGTCCGCCTGGTCGCGGCCACGAACCGGCCGCTGGCCGGCATGGTGGAGCGGGGGGAGTTCCGGGAGGACCTGCTCTGGCGGCTCCAGGTGGTGACGCTCGCGCTGCCTCCGCTGCGCGAGCGCCGCGGCGACGTCCCGGCCCTGGCCACCCGGATCCTGGCCGAGCTCGCCCAGCGGCACGGCCGCGAGGTGGCGGGGCTCACCGAAGCCGCACGGCGGGCGCTGGTGGCCTGGGACTGGCCAGGCAACGTGCGGGAGCTCCGCAACGCGCTCGAGCGCGCGGTGGTCCTGGCGGAGGGCCCCGAGGTGGACGTGGCCGACCTCCCCGAGCGGGTCCGCGGAGAGCGAGGGCCGCTCAGGGGCGACGAGGCCGCGATCGAGGGGCTCCCCTACGGCGAGGCCAAGGACCGGGTCGTGAGCGCCTTCGAGCGCTCGTATCTCGCGGCCGCGCTCGAGCGCCACGGCGGGAACGTCTCCGCCGCCGCGCGTTCGCTCGGGCTCCACCGACAGAGCCTGCAGAAGATGCTGAAGCGGTTGGACCTGCCGCCCGACGCGGACGTCGGGCGCTAGCGGGCCGGCACGGACCGGGCCGGACCAGCGGACTACCGTCCGCCGAACGCCCACGAAAAGTTGACGATCGGCAGGCAGCAGGCCTGCTCCTCGCCGAGGACCCCACCGAACCCGACGTCCGCCGAGAGCCGGTCGCCGAAGATTCGGATGCCCCCCGAGATCAGCCCGTAGTCGCTGGAGGCCCCGCCCACCAGGAAGTGGTTCTCGCTGATCAACTTGACGCGCCGTCCGGTCCGGATCTCGCCGCCCAGCGACACCACCGCTCCATCGGCGAACTCGCTCTCGTCGCCCCCCAGGAGGAACGGCCACCCGCCCCCGACCGTGAGCGCGCCGCGGTCGCCACCGAACGTGCCGGTCAGGTGGACGACCCCGATCGAGCCTTCGTCGATCTCGGAGGTCGCGAAGAACGCGATCGCGCCGATCGCCACGTCGAGTCCGGTACGGGAGACCAGCCCCACCTTGGGCTCCACCCAGAAGATCTCGGCCACGATCTCGGGAAACACGGCCGTGCCGGCGCCGAGCTGCACCCGGTCGGTGATCCCGTACGCCACGTTGGGGAAGAAGAGCTCGATCACGCCTGCCGTGCCGGTCCCGCCGGTCAGGGTCCGTCCGGTGGGCGCCGCGAAGAGCCGGTAGTCGGCGTCGTCGTCGGGCCAGAGGGAGCCGTCGCGGACCACGCCGGCGGCGGGCCGAGCGGAGACCACCCGGGAGCGATCCACCTCGACCCGGGCTCCCGCCTCGGTCACGACGACCACGCGCTCCTCGTCCGCTTCGACCACGCGGCCGAAGAGTGTGGAGCCGTCGGAGAGCCGGATCTCGAGGAGAGCCTCGCCCGGAGCGAGCGCGGGGGGAGCCTCCTGGGCTCTCGCCGGCCCGGAGGCCAGGAGCCCGGCGGCGAGAGCGAGAAGCGCGGCGCGATTCCGGATGGTCATCCCGCGGCAGGATGGCCCGAGGTCGCACTCCCCGTCAAGGGGTCTCCCGCGCAGGAACCTTGACAGGACGGGTGAGATCGTGTATCTACATATGGTTAAGCGATTTCCGGACGGTGCATGGATAGATCCATCGCCTCCCCCTCGTTTTCACAGCCATTGCCTCCAGGCCGAAGGAGACCAGCCAGATGGCCATCTCATCTTCCTCGCGCGCCGGCTCGAGCGTGATCGCCGCGCTCGCCCTGCTCGCGCTGTACGCCTGCTCGAACCCGGGAACGGACATACCGACCGGTCCGGACCGCGCCCTCGAGGCCGCGGCCGGCCGCGACATCGCCGCCGCGATCCGGGCCCAGGAGCGCCACACGCCGGGGCTCCTGGCGATTCCCGGAGTGGTGGGGACCGCCGTCGGCTTCGGAGCGGGCGGCGCACCGGTCGTCAAGGTGT
>DATLFF010000255.1:0-2198 GCA_035524915.1 Gemmatimonadota bacterium
CCGTGGTCCGCGAGCGGCAGCGAACGGAAGAAGGGCGACCCGGCGCCCAGCGGGTGGACGGCCGAGCAGATGTCGTGGCGGAACCCGGGAAGCGTGATCTCCTCGGTCCGGGCGCCACCGCCGATCGTCGCGGCCGCCTCGAGCACGACGACGCTGCACCCCTCGCGCGCGAGCGCGACGGCCGCGGCCAGCCCGTTCGGACCGGCCCCGACCACGACCGCGTCGACCACGGGGTGGCCGCGCCCCACCGGCGGCGGGAGAGCGGTCGTCACGGCACCATCTCGCGTCCGCCCGTCCCCTGGTAGACGTAGCGGAAGGTGAGGCATCCGGACACCGCGCCCTCGCAGTAGTAGCTGACGATCTCGAGCTTGGCGAAGCGACCGTCGGCGGTGCGGATCGCGTAGACGCGGGGCTTGGGTTCGAGCAGATGGCTGGTGAACCCGTAGTCGAACCAGCGGTCGAAGGCGGGATGGATCGAGTCCCGCCCGACGGCCGAAGCCAGGTAGCCGGCCTCGGGGAGCCGCGTCAGAGAGTCGAACTCGACGCCCTCCAGCGCGATCGCGCCCCCCTCGCCCGGGAAGCCGGGGCCGCCGTTCACCACGACCTCGTGCCGCCGGAAACCCAGGTCCCACTCGCGCGGTCCGGGCGCCTCCACCACGGCGGCGCGCGAGAAGTCGAACCAGCGCCACCTCCGCTCGTCCCGGGCATCGACCGTGTGGAGCCGGGGGCCGACGAGCACGTCGCCGACCTCCGCGGGCGGCGGGCCGCTCGGCAGGAACATCGGCGGCTCGGGACGATTCAGCGTCCCGACCACGAACGTGGCCGCCAGCAGGGCCACTGTGGCGAGCAGGACCCCGGGCAGGATCCAGGCGCGCCGGTTCCGCGGTCGTACGGGAGGTCGCTCGGTCACGTGGTCCCTTTCCTCGAAGGTCGCGAGTCCCGATGATAGACGTGTGGCGACGCGAACGGAAGGCACCGGGCGCGCGGACCTGCTGGCGGCCCTCGAAGGGCTGCGGCGGCGCGGCGGGAGGATGCGCCGCGCCGAGGCGTGGCGGCGGCGCGGATGGTCGGCGACCGAGGTGGGGGCCGAGGCGGACCGGGTGGCGGCAGCCCTCGCCGCGCGGGGGGTTGGCCACGGGGACAGGGTGGCGCTCTGGCTCGCCGACGGCCCCCTCTGGGTGGCGGCGTTCTTCGGGTCCCTCCGGGCCGGAGCCGTTGCGGTCCCGCTCGACGTCTCCCTCGGGGCCGACCGGGCGCGGGAAGCCGCTCGCGAACTCGCGGTCGCCGCCGTCTGCGTGGAGCGCGAGGTCCCCCGGCTCGGGCTCGACCGGCCCCGCGTGACGCTCGGCTGGTCGCCCGGCGCGGACGCGGCCGCCCCACCGCCTTCGCCCCCGGACGATGCCTCCCGGGGGGCGGAGATCGTCCTGACGTCCGGCACGACCGGGGCGCCCCGGGCGGTGACCGTGACCCACGCGAACCTGCGCGTCGTCCTGGACGCGCTGGACGAGGGGATCGCCGAATACCGGCGCTGGATCCGCCTGGCGCCGCGGCTCCGGATCGCCTGCGCGCTCCCCCTCTCCCATCTCTACGGCCAGGTCCTGGGCGTCTTCGTGCCCCCCCTCCTCGGCGCGGACGCGATCCTGGTCCCGGCCATGCCGGCCCCCGACCTCGCGCGGACGCTCCGCCACGAGCGGGCCTGGGTGCTGGCCACCGTGCCGCGGACGCTCTCGCTGCTCGCGCGCTGGCTGGAGGCGCGTGGGGCGGAGCTCTGGGGGGAAGACGGGTTCCGCGAGCGCCTCGACCGATCCCGCGGCCGGCCGTGGTGGCGCCGGGCCGCGATCTTCGCCCGGCTCCGGCTCGAACTCGGGCCGCGGCTGGTGGCGGTCGTCTCGGGCGGCGCGGCGCTCGACCGGGACACCGAGGAGCTGCTGCGGACGCTCGGCTACGTGGTCGTCCAGGGCTACGGCCTCACCGAGACCGCCCCTCTGGTGACGCTGAACCACCCCTTCGACACCGAGCCGGGCTCGCTGGGAAAGCCTCTCCCGGGGGTCGAGGTGCGAATCGCCCCGGACCGCGAGATCCTCGTGCGCGGCGCGAACGTGGTGGGTGGAGACGCGGTCGACGCCCAGGGGTGGCTCCACACCGGCGATCTCGGCCGGCAGGACGCCACCGGTCGCCTGTGGTACCTGGGACGGAAG
>DATLFF010000256.1:0-5239 GCA_035524915.1 Gemmatimonadota bacterium
CGTAGTGGCCGAGCTCGTGCGCGGCCAGGATCCCCATGAGGGCGGCCGAGAACGGCGCGCCATCGGCCAGCCGCGCGGGGTCCGCCAGCGGGAAGTCCCACGGCGCGCCCTCGAGGTAGGCGCCGGCCCACAGGGTGGAGATCGCGGTCAGGACGAACGCGAGCAGGTTCCACGGCCACTCGGGCGGAATCACCGGGGCCTTCGGATGCACCACGGTCACGCGGGTCCGGCCATCGACGTTCTCGAAGAAGCGACCCACGTCCAGCCGCTCCAGCGCGTTCTTCAGGCGGGCGCGGGCATCGGGGCCTTCGTACTTTAGCCAGCCCTGCAGGACCGCTTCGTCTCCCAGGCGGAAGAAGCGGATGTCGCGGAGGTGTTCGCCGGCCGCGGCGTGGGCGGGGTGGAGCCGCAGGAGCTCCTCGGGGGGCTCCTCCGGCACCAGGGTGGGACGCTTCCAGAACCGGGCGCGCATCCGCCAATCCTATGGAGATCTACGCCGACGGCCACTTTCTCCCCCTCGACGCGCCGGTCCTCGCGGCCGGCGACCGGGGGTTCCTCCAAGGCGAAGCGGTCTACGAGAGTCTCAAGGTGCAGAGCCGCCGGGCGCTGTTCCTGGAGGCTCACCTGGAGCGGCTCTCCGGCTCCGCGGCCGCGCTCGGGATCCCCGACCTGTGGGACGCCGCCGAGGCGCGCCACGCGATCGGCGCGCTCCTCTCGCGCGCCGGGCTCTCGGACGCCACCGCCCGCCTCTACCTGACCGCCGGCCCGCCCGGCGGGGCGCCGGTCCGGATCGCCCGGGTGGAGCCGCCGCCTCCCTGGGCGGAGCCGGGACAGCCGCCGTGGCGGATCGTGACCCATCCCGAGCGGGTGGTCCCCTACCTGCCCCGGGTCAAGCACGTGAGCCGGCTGGCCCACGCCCGCGCGCGGCGGGCGGCTCGGGAGCAGGGGGCCGACGACGCGCTGCTGGTCCACGCCGACGGGTGGGCGCTCGAGGGGACGGCGTCCAACGTGTTCTTCTTCGAAGCGGACACGCTCCACACGCCGGGGCTCGACTGCGGAGTCCTGGCCGGGATCACGCGCGACGCGATCCTCGACCTGGCCCCCCGCTGCGGGTTCTTCGTGGTGGAGGGGCGCTATCCCCCCGAAGTCGTGGCGGCGTCCGACGAGTGCTTCCTCTCCTTCACCTCGGCCGGGGTGCGGCCGGTGGCCTCGCTGGACGGCACCGACTTCCCCGGCGGGGCGCCGGGCCCCCGGACGGCGCGACTCTCCGAGGCCTACGCGGCCCGGATGGCGGAGGCCCTGGCCGCCGCGGAGCCGCTGTCCTAGACTGGCCTCCGTGCGGATTCCCACGCTCAGCCTGATCGCGCTCCTCCTCCCCGCGGCCGCCACGGCCCAGACGGCCGCCGACCGCGCCGCCGGGACGATCACCGCCGACCGCCTCTTCGCCCACACCCGGTTCCTCTCCGACGACCGGCTCGAGGGCCGCGGTCCCGCCTCCGAGGGCGAAGCGCTGGCCCAGATGTACATCGCGGCCCAGCTCGAGGCCGAAGGGCTCGAGCCCGCCGGCGAGGACGGCTCGTGGCTGCAGGGCTTCGACCTGGTCGGCCTCACCGTCCCCGCGCCGGCCGCGCTCGCCGCCGCCGGCCCCGAGGGCTCCCTCTCGTTCGCGTGGCGCGAGGACTGGATCGCGTCGCCGGGACGGCAGGAGGGCCACTCCGCGCTGGAGGACCTCGAGGTCGTCTTCGTGGGTTACGGGATCGTCGCCCCGGAGGAGGCGTGGGACGACTACGGCGACACGGACGTGGCCGGCAAGGTGCTCCTGTTCCTGAACAACGATCCGACCGGCGACCGCTTCGCGGGCGACGTCCGGCTCTACTACGGCCGCTGGTCCTACAAGTACGAGATCGCCGCCGAGAAGGGCGCGGCTGGCGCGCTCGTGATCCATACCACTCCCTCGGCCGGATACGGCTGGAACGTGGTGCAGTCCTCGTGGAGCGGCACGCAGTACGAGCTGCCCGCGGGCGACGAGCCGCGCACCGAGGTGGAGGGCTGGATGACGGAGGACGCCGCCCGGCGGCTCGTGGCGCTCGGCGGCCACGACCTGGACGCGCTCACCGCCGCCGCCCAGGACCCCTCGTTCGAGGCCGTCCCGCTCGGCGTCACCGTCTCCACCGCGTTCGACTCGGATCTCCGGCGAACCGCCTCGGCGAACGTGATCGGGCGCCTGCCGGGGAGCGATCCGGTGCTCTCGAAGGAGCACGTCCTCTTCACCGCCCACTACGACCACCTGGGCGTCGGCGAGCCGGTCGACGGCGACTCGATCCACAATGGCGCGCGCGACAATGCGCTCGGGACGGCCACGCTGCTGGCTCTCGCGCGGGCCTACGCCGCGCTCCCCGATCGGCCGGCCCGCTCGCTCCTCTTCGCCGCCGTCGGGGCCGAGGAGCAGGGTCTGCTGGGCTCGGCCTGGCTGGCGCGCGAGCCCGTCATCCCCAATTGCGACATCGTGGCCAACCTGAACATGGACGGCGGGAACATCTGGGGGGTCACCACCGACGTGCGGCAGGTGGGTCGCGGGAAGTCCGACCTGGACCGCCTGCTCGACCGCCACGCCGAGGCGGCCGGCCGCCGGGTGCTCGCCGAGGAGTTCCCCGACAAGGGCTACTTCTACCGATCGGACCAGTTCTCCTTCGCCAAGGTCGGGATCCCCGCGATCTACCTCGACGAGGGGGTGGAGTTCGTCGGCCGACCCGACGGCTGGGGCGAGGAGCGGATCGAGGAGTGGCTCGCCGAGGACTACCACCAGCCCTCCGACGAGGTGACCCCCGACTGGGATCTCTCCGGCGCGGTGGAGGACGCCCGGCTCCTGTTCCGGGTCGGCCTCGACGTGGCCGGCTCGCCGGACCGCCCGGCCTGGACCCCGGGCGACGAGTTCGAGGCCACCCGCCTGGCCTGCGACTCCTGAGCCGTCGCCCGCGACCGGCTCCTAGCCCGCCCGCTCGATCCGCTTCCAGCGCTGATACGTCCACGTCCACTGCTCGGGCGCGGCGCGGACCGCCGCTTCGAGCCGCGCGTTGAACGCGGTCGCGTCGGCCGCCGCGGCCCGCTCGGGATCGGGATCGTCGCTGAGCGATAGGGGCTCGAACGCCGCGCGATAGCGGCCGGGGCTCACCCGGCGGCAGAAGGCGGTGACGACGTCGGCCCCGGTGATCCGCGCCAGCCGGAAGGGGGCGACGAAGGTGAGGGTCGGGATCCCGAAGAGCGGGGCCACCGCGCCGTCCTCCGCCCGCTTCGGCTCCTGGTCCATAACGATCCCCAGAACCTTCCCGTCGCGCAGCCGCCGGAGCGCGGACCGCGCGTCGTCGTGCGGCACGTACTCGACTCCCGACCCCTCCCGGGCCGCGCGCAGGCGCTCACCGAGGCCGGGATCCTTTGGCTCCTTGTAGAGCGCCGTGAAGGGGAGGCCCTCGGCCGCGACTCGTCGCGCCAGCCACTCCCAGTTGCCGTAGTGGCCGGTCACCAGGAGCGCCCCCCGGCCCGCCTCCACCGGGTCCCTCAACCGCTCCATTCCCGCCACCTCGACCCGGTCCTCGATCTCCGCCGAGTGCCGGTCGGCGTGGAGAACTTCGAGCAGCGCGCGCGCCGTGTGCCGGTACGACGCCAGCGCGGTCCGGCGGCGGCGGGCCACGGACCACTCGGGGAACGCGCGCTCCAGATTGGCCAGCGCCACGCTCCGCTCGTGGGTGGCGTAGAGGAGGCCGCCGAGGGCCGCCGCGAGCGGGCCCTCGAGCGCGCGCGGGGTGCCGCGGAGCGCGTCCGCCAGGCCCCCCGCCAGCGCCGCCTTCAGCCGCACCGCACGGACCCCCCGTTCACGTTCAGCACCTCGCCCGTCACGTGCCGGGCGCGGTCGCTGGCGAGAAAGGCGATCGCGTCGGCGACGTCGTCCGCAGTGGCCACGCGCCCGAGCGGGATCTCGCGCAGGATCGCCTCCCGGTCGGCGGCGATCGCGGCCGCGCTCATGTCGGTGTCGACCCAGCCCGGGGCCACCGCGTTCACCCGGATGATCGGGCCGAGCTCCACCGCCAGCGACTTGACCAGCGAGTTCAGCGCACCCTTGGAAGCCGCGTAGTGCGCGTGGCCGGCCTCCCCGCGCTGGGCCGCGGTGGAGGAGACCGCCACGATCGTGCCGCCCCCGCGGGACTCGAGCCGGGGGACCGCGTGGCGGATCGCGTGGAACGCGCCGGTCAGGTTCACGTCCAGCGTCCGCCGCCACGCCTCCGGCGTCATCGCCCCGATCGGCGCTCCCTCCCAGATACCCGCGTTCACGACCAGCACGTCGAGCCCGCCCCACCGCTCGGCCACGCCGCGGACGAACGCCTCGACCTGGGCGTCGTCGGAGACATCGGTCCGCCACCCGGCCACACCGTCGCCGAGCTCGGCGGCCAGCCGCTCGGCCTCCTCGGACCGGGCGTGCCACGAGAACCCGACTCGGGCGCCCAGCTGCGCCAGCCGCCGCACCGTCGCCGCGCCGATCCCGCGCGAGCCGCCGGTCACGGCGGCCACCTTGCCGTCGAAGTCGATCATCGGAGAGCGGCACGATAGGCGACCGGCCCCGGGCGGGCAACGCGCTCGCGCGCCGTTGACGCTCCCGCGAACGCCGGTCTAGACTGCCACCATGACGGACCTCGAAGAGCGGGACCCCGCCGAGGACTGGACGGAGCTCGTGGCACGGGCCCGGGAGCGGATCGCCCGGGATCGCGAGCGGCGCGAGGCCGTGGAGCCGCCGGGCCCCGAGGCCGACTTCCTCGAGCGATACGAGCACCTGGTGGGGGAGTTGTCCGAGCTCCTTTCGGCGATCCCCGAGCTGGACGTGGAACCCCACGGCCCCAGCGGGATGCGGGTGGCCTTTCCACCCTCCGACCGCGAGGTCCGGGTGACGGCGCTCGAGGAACAGGGGCTGGTCCACTTCGTCTTCGGCCACACCACGCTCGGCACGCTCCACCGGGCCGAGCACCACGCCACCCGTCCCTTCGGCGAGGCCCGCCCCGACGTGCCGCGGCTGGCGCGCCAGCTGCTGGACTTCCTGGTCCAGGGGGTGGAGCCGCGCTGGCTGTCCCGCCGGCCGGCCGGGCCGAAGACGGCCCCCGAACCCGCTTCCGACGGGACGCTCGAGCTGCCGCTCGACTGACCCCGCTCCATGTCCCCTGCATGACCTGCCATGTTGACAGGTTTCCGATGG
>DATLFF010000257.1:0-26149 GCA_035524915.1 Gemmatimonadota bacterium
CGAATCGCAAAAAGCTGGTCTAAGTTCGGATTGCAGTCTGCAACTCGACTGCATGAAGCCGGAATCGCTAGTAATCGTGGATCAGCAACGCCACGGTGAATACGTTCCCGGGCCTTGTACACACCGCCCGTCACGCCATGGGAGCCGGGAGCACCCGAAGTCAGTGGCCCGACCCGCAAGGGAGGGAGCTGCCGAAGGTGAGCTTGGTGACTGGGGCGAAGTCGTAACAAGGTAGCCGTAGGGGAACCTGCGGCTGGATCACCTCCTTTCTAGGGAGTGTCGGCGTAGGTGATACGGTCCCGCACCCTTTCGGGGGGAACGGACCCGCTGTCGAAGCGTCGCACCTAGAGTTGAACCATCCAGGCCCTCGGGCGGCATGATTCGGTTACACTGAGAGCAACAGGGTGCCGTTTCGACGAGAAGCCCCCGGTCGCGAGGCCGGGGGCTTTTTTCGCAGGGGGGGTCCCCCAGCTCCATGAAGAGGAGCAGACGCGGCCGGGGGCTTTTTTGTCGGATTGCTTTTTTTTCCTGCCCTCCTCTATGTTCGAGCATTCCCTGGGAAATGAGAGGAGCATCCTCTACGTGAGCGGCCCTCAGCGCTCCCTCGCCACGATCCTCTTCACCGACATCGTCGGCTCGACCGAGCGGGCTGCCGAGCTTGGCGACCGCGGCTGGCAAGAGCTCCTCGCCGAGCACCACGCGCGCGTGCGGCGCGAGATCCGTCGCTTCGGCGGGAACGAGGCGAACACGGCGGGAGATGGTTTCTTGGCCACGTTCGAGCGCCCCGCGCGGGCGATTCGCTGCGCGTGGGCGATCCGCGAGTCGATGCGCGAGCTGGGTCTCGAGGTGCGGAGCGGAATCCACGCCGCCGAGGTGGAGGGAGCCGGCCGTGATCTCGGCGGGATCGGGGTCCATATCGGCGCGCGCATCGCCTCCCAGGCGGGGCCCGGTGAGGTCCTCGTCTCGAGCACGGTTCGCGAGCTCGTGACCGGGGCCGGCTTCCAGTTCGAGGACCGGGGTAGCCGCCCTCTCAAGGGGGTTCCCGAGGAATGGCACCTCTACGCGCTGAAGGGTTTGCCGGCCGGGACCCCCGCGCTGCGGCCGGGTCGCTGGGTGCCAGAGGTTTCGCGTCGCCACCTCGCTATGGCGGGAGCCCTCGCCCTCCTGCTCGGGATCGGGGCCTTCGTCGTCCTTCGCCCCGAGAGCGGCCCCGCGCTCACCCCCGAGGAGGTGCTAGCCGCGGACGCCGATCCGGGGATCGCCGTCCTTCCTTTTTGGGTGAATGACGCCGAGCTCGACACATGGCGGGAAGGGATGGTGGATCTCCTGTCCGTGAACCTGGACGGGGTGCCCGATCTGCGGGCCATCGACAGCCGCACCCTCCTGGCCCGCTGGGGCGAGGCCGTCCCCGACACTGCGCGCGCCGATCTGGCCACCGCGCTCGCGGTGGCGCGCCGTACCGGCGCCCGCTATGCGCTGGTCGGCACCGTGGTGGCCGTCGGCTCCGACCTCCGGCTCTCCGCCGAGGTCTACGAGGCGAGGGGCGGCGCCAAGCTGGGGAGCGCCCAGGTGGTGGGCGCCCCAGACAGCATGCTGGTCCTGGTGAATCGGCTGACGATGGAGGTCCTGAGGGCGCTGCCCCGGGAAGGGAGCGTTCTCGCCGACGTCGATCTCGCGGAGGTCACGACCGATTCGCTGGTGGCGCTCAAGGCCTTCCTGAGCGGCGAGGTCCTCTATCGGCGGGCGGATTTCCAAGGTGCGGCCGCCGCGTTCGAACAGGCGATCGCGTCCGATTCCACCTTCGCCCTGGCCTGGGCGCGGCTCGACGATACGTGCGGATGGAATTTGGAAAGACCCAGCAGCGAGCTATGTGGGCGAGAGCCGCCGTGGGAGCGAGATGAGTACTTGAGCCGCCTGCCCGCCCGCAAGGCCGAGTTAAGGCGGGCGATGGCGGTCATAGGCCGGGGAGCTCGAGAAGGGATCGAGGCGCTCCAGCAGATGGTTCGCAAGTACCCTGACGACCCCGAGGTGTGGTACCAGCTCGGTGACGGGTATTTCCACTGGGGACCCTGGGCCCTGATGGACCACGCCGAAGGCTTTCGGGCACTCGAGCGAGCGATCGCGCTGGCTCCGACGACATCAGCGGAGCCCTACATCCACCTCATCCAGCACGCCTTCGCGGAGGCAGACAGCGCGCGCGTCGCCCGGCTGCTGGAGGCGTACGAACGCATCACGCACGGAGCGGGGCTGGACCTGGCCGCCTTCCGGCTCGCATTCGCCCTCGGCTTCGGCGATCCGGCCACGCGCGCCCAAACGCGCGCTGCGCTGGACACGATACCCACGCCGACTCTCACGGAGGCTCTCCTTCTCCTGAGAAATCCCCGCCTGTTTGAAGTCACCGAAGAGGCGCTGCGCGTCCTTTTGGCGCGGCCTGACCATCGCCAGGAATGGGGTCCCCTTTTTTGGATCCTCTATTATCGCGGAAAGCTTGGTGCGGCCCTCGACGAACTCGATGTAGACGTAACGGAGGCTCCTCTTTTCCGACCGGCGTATCGTGCGCCCCAGATCTATCGGCTCCATCAAGTGGGAGTGGATATCGCGCCGGACGAGTTGGAGCGGATCCTCGCCGCGGGCGCAGCCGACACGACAGATGGACTCCGTATAAGGGACTTTTCCACCTTTCTGTGGTTCGGTGCCTACGCGGTGGATCGAGAAAACTGGGAGCAGTACGCCGCCGCACTGGATCGGCAGCGGGCTCGAGCCCGAGGCTCCCTGGCCCAGGGCCTAACCGCCCGCAGTCAGGAGGGCGCGGCGCGTGCGCTGGAGGGCTACGCGCTCTGGAGGCGAGGCCAGAGGGCGGAGGCCATCCGTGCACTCGAGACCGCGCAGCGCCAGATCAACGGATTCGGCACGCCGTTCGGCACGCCGTTCGGACCCAATACGACGGTCCGCTGGTGGCTCGGCGAGCTGATGCTCGAGGTCGGCCGACCGCGCGACGCGGAGCGGTACTTCAAGTCGATCTGGACTGACCCGTTCGCGGCCCTGCGGCTGGGGAAGGTGTACGAGGAGCTGGGGGAGTTCGAGGAGGCGCGGGAGTCCTACGAATACGCCCTTCTGTCGTGGCAGGACGCCGATCCCGAGCTCCAGCCGCGGATTCAGGAAGCGCGCCAGGCGCTGGCGCGGCTGCCTAAACCGATCCGCCGCGATTAGTCCATGAAGCACCCCGATCTCTCTGGGGCTGCCTAGCGGGGCCCTGGAGTTGAACCATCCGGACCCTCGGGCGGCATGATTCGGTTACAGGGAGCGTCCCGTCGAGGGACGAAAGGCCCCCCGGCCCGATTGGTCGGGGGGCCGTTTTCGTTGAGTGGCCGGCGGCACCGCGGTTGAACCGCCCGCCCCCGCAGACCACCTTCCTTCCATGCACGCGGCCCGCCTCCTCCTCCTCGCCCACGGCAGCCGGGATCCGGCGTGGCGCGAGCCGTTCGAGCGGCTGCGGTCGCGCCTGGCGGAGACCCTCGGCGAGGACCGGGTCGGGCTTGCCTACCTGGAGATGGCCGGGCCCTCGCTGGACGACGAGCTCGATCGGGCCGCCGGCGACGGCGTCCGCCGGGTCAGGGTGCTGCCGCTGTTCCTGGCCGCCGGCGCCCATGTGCGGCGCGACGTGCCCGAGCGGGTGGCGGCGTTCCGGGCCCGCCATCCGGACACGGAGGTCGAGGTCCTCCCCCACGTGGGGGAGGACGAGCGGATGGTCGGCCAGATGGAGATGCTGGCGCGCGAGGCGGCGGGCGGGACCGCGTAGCCACGATGCGGCCGCTCCCGCCCCCCGTCGTCGCTTTCGCGCTCTTCGCCGCCGCCTGGCTGGTCGACTTCCGAGTGGACCCCGCCCGGCTGGTGCCGCCCCCCTGGAACGAGCTGGGGTTCCTGCTCCTCTTGCTGGGCCCCGCGCTCGTCCTCTGGCCGATGGGGCTGTTCCGCCGCGCGAAGACCTCGTACCTGCCGGAGGACGATCCCCGCGAGCTGGTCCTGGCCGGTCCGTACCGCTTCACGCGGAACCCGATGTACCTGGGAGTCGCCACGGTCCTGACCGGGCTCGCGCTCCTGGTCGGGACGTGGCCGTTCTTCCTGGTGCCCGTGGCGTTCGTCCTGGTGATGAACGCAACCCAGATCTCGCGCGAGGAAGTGCGGCTGGAGCGTCGCTTCGGCGCGGAGTACGAGGCGTACCGGCGGCGCGTCCGGCGGTGGATCTAGGAGGCCTTTGACGCCGACGCCGGGGCGCGTATACGATGGGGGTGGTCGGGATCGGGTGGGGTCGGCGCATCGGACACCATCGAAAGGCATGCGGGGTTGAAACGTCGGTCGGTCTCCGCGGTGGGTTTCCTGATCCTGGGGCTCGCGCTGGTCGCGGCGGCGGCCTGCTCGGGCCCGGACGGTCCGGTCGTGCCGCCGGGGCCGCCTCCGCCCCAGGAGGAGCTCCGCTCGATGGCCGCCGCCAACGGCATGACCCCGGTCCCGCTCCCGCCGCCGGTACGGCCGGAGCTGGTCGAGCTGGGGCGCACGCTGGCCTTCGACAAGGTCCTGAGCGGCACCCGCGACATCTCGTGTATGTCGTGCCACCTGCCGTCGCAGGGGACGAGCGACGCCCTCGCGCTGTCGATCGGACAGGGGGCGGCCGGGCTG
The DNA here is from genome assembly GCA_035524915.1 of Gemmatimonadota bacterium. GTDB lineage: Bacteria > Gemmatimonadota > Gemmatimonadetes > JACCXV01 > JAHWKZ01 > DATLFF01. Next base: position 4,678 of record DATLFF010000257.1, read on the forward strand.
GGCCCGGCCCGGACCCATCCCGGCAACCTCTTCATACCGCGCAACTCGCTGCCGCTCTTCAACCTGCACGGGATCGGCACGCACTTCTGGGACGGCCGGCTGACGTTCGACGGCGGGATCCTGACGACCCCGGCGGGGCCGCTCGTCACCCCGGCGATGCGGGGAGTGATGGAGTTCGGCGGGATCTCGGTGCTGCCGCTGTTCCCGGTCCTCTCCCGCGAGGAGATGCGCGGCTTCGACGGCAACGAGCTGGCGGCCATCGACGACGCCGACATGACGGCGATCTGGGCGGGCCTCATGGGACGGCTGGGCGACTACCCCGATTATCGCGCCCTGTTCGAGGCGGCGTACCCCGGGGTCGACTTCGACGACATGACGTTCGCGCACGCCGCCAATGCCATCGGCGGGTTCTTCGTGGCCGAGCTCTTCGCCGGCGGGACGCCCTGGGACCGCTTCCTGGCGGGGGACGACGACGCCCTGACGGCCGACCAGGTGGTGGGGGGGCTGATCTTCTTCCGGGAGGGCCGCTGCGCGGTATGTCACACCGGCCCGCTCCTCAGCGATCAGCAGTTCCACAACGTGGCGGTTCCCCAGGTGGGGCCGGGGAGTGGCCACGGGTCGGCCGGGGACGAGGACTTCGGCCGCGGCGGATTGACCGGCGATCCGGCCCTCCGCTTCGCCTTCCGGACCCCGCCGCTGCGAAACGTGGGTATCACCGGTCCATGGGGGCACGGCGGCCAGTTCGACTCCCTGCGCGACTTCGTGGATCACTACAGCGAGTCGGACCGCAAGCTGCTCGAGTTCGACCCGGACCGGATCGACCCGCGGCTCCGGGCCTCGCTCCGGAGGGATCCCGTGATCCTGGAGACGCGGAGCCCCCACCTTGACGGGCTCGTCCTCACCGATGCCGAAGTCAACCGGCTGCTCGTCTTCCTCTTCGCGCTGACCGACGACCGCTCCCTGGTTCTGAGCGGACTCCCTCCGGCGCGGGTCCCGAGCGGCCTTCCGGTCGACCGGTAGGCCGCGGCCCGAGGGCCCTCAGCTCCGCGACTCCGGTGGCCATGGAAAGAAAGCGCTCGTCGTCCGCTGGTACTCCCGGTACGCCTCGCCCCGGCTCCGGAGCGCCTGCCGCTCGGTGGGCGGAATCCCCGAGAGCTTCACGATGAATACGAGCATGAGAGCCGGGGCATAGAGCGCCGTCCACCCCCAGGGGAGCCCCAGCGTGAGCGCCGGCCAGGCCAGCCAGAACGTCCACTCGAAGAAGTAGTTCGGGTGCCGGGACCAGGCCCAGAGGCCCTCCCGGCACACCTTCCCCCGATTCGCCGGCTCGGCGCGGAAGCGGGCCAGCTGGCGGTCGGCGAGCGCCTCGCCGGCCACCGATCCGATCACGATCAGGGCCGCCAGCGCGTCGCGCGCCCCCAGCGGCCCTTCCGGCAGCGCCATGACGAGCAGGAACGCCCCCGAAAGGACCACGGCCAGGAGCGCCTGCAGGAGAAATACGGGTAGGAAGAGCGCCGGGGCCCGCGCCCCCCATCGCTCCCTGAGCGCCGCCCAGCGCCCATCCTCCCCGGCGGGGAGGACGCGGTCGACCAGGAGGTGCCAGGAGAGTCGCGCCGACCAGCCCCCGGCCAGGGCCGCGACCAGCGCCCGGCGGGCGGGATCGCCGCGGTCGAGCGCGAGCGCGTAGAAAACCGCCATCGCCCCCAGCGAGGCCGACCATCCGAAGTCCGAGATCCCCGCATCGCGGGTGCGGAGCTGGACGACCCACAGCGCAGCGAGGAACGCGGCGGCGCCCGCGGCGCCCGCGAGGATCGCGTCGGTGGGGCTCAGCGGGCGTCTCCGGACGGGCTCACCGGGCGAGGGTCTACTTCCCCCGGACGATCCCCAGCATCACGGTCTGGTAGTGATTCCACTTGTGGTTCTGTGGGAGACGCCGATGGGCGGCGCCCCTGTCCTCGTCCGCCCAGCGTACCATGCGGCGCGAACCCGAGTCAATGCGCGGACCCCCGGATCTTCCCCTCGGGGCCATCGCCGGCTCGCCGCCGGCGATCCGAGCGTTTATCCTGCTCCCGTGTCCTCCCCCGCCCGAGACGCCGTGGCCCGAATGCTGGCCCGAGCCGACGTCGCCCTCGACGGCGACCGGCCGTGGGACATGCGGGTCCACGACGAGCGGTTCTTCGAGCGGGTCCTCGCCGGAGGCTCGCTGGCCCTCGGCGAGTCCTACATGGACGGCTGGTGGGACGTCGAGCGGCTCGACGAGTTCGTCTACCGGACCCGGCGCGTCCGTCTCGACCGTGATCTCCGGTACGACTGGCGGACCCTGTGGCTCGCGGCCCGCAGCCGCCTCATCAATCGCCAGAACCCCCGCCGCGCCCCCGAAGTGGCCGAGCGCCACTACGACCTCGACCACGAGCTGTTCGAGGCGATGCTGGATCCCCGCATGGTATACACCTGCGGCTACTGGAAGGACGCCGGCACGCTGGCCGAGGCCCAGGTCGCCAAGATGGACCTGGTGTGCCGCAAGCTGGGTCTTCAGCCGGGCGACCGGGTGCTCGACATCGGTTGCGGCTTCGGCTCATTCGCGCGCTACGCCGCCGAGACGTACGGCGCCCGGGTGACGGGAATCAGCCTGTCGAAGGGACAGACCGCGTGGGCCCATGAGCATCTCCCCTCCGGGTTGCCGGTGGAGATCCGCGTCCAGGACTACCGCGAGGTCGACGAGCGGTTCGACCACGTGGCCTCGATCGGCATGTTCGAGGCGGTGGGATGGCGGAACTTCCGGGCCTACATGGAGGTGATCGATCGCGTCCTGGCCGAGGACGGGCTGTTCGTACTCCAGACCTTCGGCACCGGCGTGTCGGTGAAGAGATCGGACCCGTGGTTCGACAAGTACATCTTCCCCAACGGGATGATCCCCTCCATCGAGCAGATCGGCAGGGCGGTCGGGGACCTGCTGGTGATGGAGGACTGGCACAACTTCGGCGCTGACTACGACCGGACGCTGATGGCCTGGCACGCCAACGTGGAGGCGGCCTGGGACCGGCTGCCGGCCCGCTACGACGAGCGGTTCCGGCGGATGTGGCGCTACTATCTGCTGTCGCTCGCCGGGGCGTTCCGGGCGCGCACGGTCCAACTCTGGCAGATCGTCTTCTCGCGACGCGGGGTCCCCGGGGGGCACGCCACGGTGCGCTGATCCCGGAAGCCGCTATCTTCTGCCGTCCCATGCCGTCCCTCGACGCGATCCTGCGGGCCAACCCCGACTACGTCGATTCCCTCTACCGGAAGTGGCTCGAGGACCCGGGGTCCGTCGACCGCTCCTGGGCCCTGTTCTTCGAGGGGATGCGCTACGCCGGCAACGGCGGCTCCCGGCCGGCGGCCCGGGCCGACGGCGGCGCCGAGCCGATCCTCCTGACCGCCAGGGGTGCGCTCCCCGAGGGAATCGAGGAGGAGACCGTCGAGCCGGGTCTCCGGATCTACGACGTCGTCTACACCTACCGCGCCTTCGGCCACCTGATCGCCGACCTGGACCCTCTGGGGCACCGGTCCCGGGAGCATCCTCTGCTCGCGCTCTCGGAGTTCGGCTTCACCGAGGACGACCTCGACATCGAGGTCCGCTGTCCGATCTACAAGGACATCCAGGAGGGCACTCTCGGCGAGTTCCTGGAGTCCCTCCGCGAGACGTACTGCCGGACGATCGGCATCGAGTACATGGAGCTCACCGACCCCGCTCCGCGCGAGTGGCTGCAGGAGCGGATGGAGCCGGTGCAGAACCACGCCGAGCTGTCGGCGGAGCGGCGGCGGGAGATCCTGCGCGAGCTGGTCGCCGCGGACACGTTCGAGGAGACGATCCACCGCCGCTTCCCGGGCGCCAAGCGATTCTCGCTCGAGGGCGGCACCACGCTGATCCCGATGCTCAAGACCATGGTGGAGGAGGCGGCCGGCGCCGAGGTCGAGGAGATCGTCATGGGGATGGCCCACCGCGGCCGGCTGAACGTTCTCGCTCACGTCCTGGGGAAGCCCTACTCGCGGATCCTGGCCGAGTTCGAGGGCCGGCCGATGGCGCCGGAGATCCAGGGGTACGGGGACGTCAAGTACCACCTCGGGTACTCGCGCGACTGCGTGGCCGAGAACGGTCGCACCATCCACCTGTCGCTGGCCTACAACCCGAGCCATCTGGAGGCGGTCGATCCGGTGGTCGAGGGGATCGTCCGCGCCAAGCAGAACTGGACGGGGGACGACACTCGTGAGCGCGTGGTCCCGCTCCTCATCCACGGCGACGCCTCCTTCGCCGCCCAGGGAGTGGTATCGGAGACGTTCGTCCTGAGCGGCCTCGAGGCCTACCGAACCGGAGGGACGATCCACGTCATCATCGACAATCAGGTGGGGTTCACCACCAATCCCGAAGAGGGCCGGCCCACTCGCTATTCCACCGACATCGCCAAGATCGTGGAGGCGCCGGTTTTCCACGTGAACGGCGACGATCCCGAAGCGGTGGTCCACGTGGCGCGGCTCGCGATGGGGTACCGCCAGCGGTTTCACCGCGACGTGGTGATCGACCTGGTCTGCTACCGCCGGTACGGCCACAACGAGCTGGACGACCCGACCTTCACCCAGCCCCGGATGTACGAGGGGATCGCCGACCACCCCTCCAACTCACGGACGTACGCGGCGACGCTGGTCGAGCGTGGGGAGGTGACGGAGGAGGACGTGGCCGGGATGCGGGAGGCGTTCGTTCGCGAGTTCGACCGGGCGCACGAGGAGGCGAAGGTGCTCGAGGCCCAGGAGATCGAGAGCCTGGGCGGTGCGTGGCAGGGGCTCCAGAGCGGCAGCCTGGACGGCGAGGCCGACACGGCCGTGCCGCGGGCCACGCTGGAGGAGATCGCGCGGGCCCTGGTGCGGGTGCCGGAAGGGTTCACCTGGCACGCGCGTCTGGAGAGGCTCATGGAGCAGCGCGCCGCGATGGTCCTGGAGGACGGCGACATCGACTGGGGCTGCGGCGAGGCGCTGGCGTTCGGCTCGCTCCTGGTGGACGGGACCAAGGTGCGGCTCTCCGGTCAGGACACCGTCCGTGGCACGTTCAGCCACCGCCACGCGGTGTACGTGGACCAGGCGACCGGTGAGGGGTACGTGCCGCTCGACCATGTGCGCGAGGACCAGAACGTCTTCCACGTGGTCAATTCGCCGCTCTCGGAGGTGGCGGTGCTGGGGTTCGAGTACGGTTACTCGACCGCCGATCCCTGGACGCTGGTCGCGTGGGAGGCGCAGTTCGGCGACTTTGTGAACGCGGCGCAGGTGGTGATCGACCAGTTCCTGGCGGCGGGGGAGTACAAGTGGCGGCGGATGAGCGGCCTGGTGCTGCTCCTGCCGCACGGCTACGAGGGGCAGGGCCCCGAGCACTCGAGCGCGCGGCTGGAGCGGTTCCTCGAGCTCTGCGCCGAGAACAACCTTCAGGTCGCCAACCTGACGACGCCGGCGCAGCTCTTCCACGCGCTGCGCCGGCAGATGAAGCGGCCGTTCCGCAAGCCGCTCGTGATCATGACGCCGAAGAGCCTGCTGCGGCACCCGCTCGCCGTATCCCGGCTGGACGACTTCACGGACGGCCGGTTCCATCCCGTGATCGACGAGCCGGAGGGGCTGGACCGGGACAACGTGCGAAAGCTCCTGGTCTGCTCGGGCAAGGTGTTCTACACCCTGCTCGAGGCCCGGAGGGATCGGGAGATCGACGACATCGCGATCGCGCGCGTCGAGGAGCTCTATCCCTTCCCGGACGCCGAGTTCTCCGAGCTGCTGGCCGGCTGGCCCCGGCTCTCGCGCGTGACGTGGGTACAGGAGGAGCCTGTCAACATGGGCGCCTGGAGGAACACGCGGCACCGGCTGGAGAGAAACCTGCCCGAGGGTGTCGCTCTCGACTACGTGGCCCGCGCCGCGGCGGCCTCGCCCGCCACCGGTTCCCTTCGGGTCCACCGCGAGGAGGAGGCAGGCCTGATCGACGCCGCCCTCGCGCCGGAGGAGATGTAGTGGACATCGTGATCCCGAACCTCGCCGAGTCCGTCACCGAGGGAGATCTCGGGGCGTGGCTCGCGAAGGACGGCGAGCGGGTCGAGAAGGACCAGATGATCGTGGAGCTGGAGACCGACAAGGCCACCGTCGAGCTCGCTGCCGAGGCGAGCGGTGTGCTCCGGATCCTCGTCCAGGCAGGCGAGACGGTGACGGTGGGGGACGTGATCGGGCGGATCGAGGAGGGGGAGGGGACCGCGGAGGCCCCGAAGGCCGAGGAGCCGCCGGCGCGGAAGGCGGCGGAGGCCCCGGAGGAGGAGCCCGGGCCGAAGGCCGCCGCGCCCGCGGAGGCCCCGGAGGAGGCCGCCCCGAAGGCGCGGGAACCCGAGCGGGCGGTACCCGCGAAGGCGGATCGCGAAGCCCGTCCGGAGCGGCCGACGACCGAGCGGAAGGAGGCCACGCCGGCCGACCCGCCGGGTGCGCGGCGGGAGCGGATGTCGCGGCTCCGCCGGCGGATCGCCGAGCGGCTGGTCGAGGCCCAGCGCACGGCCGCCATCCTCACCACGTTCAACGAGATCGACATGAGCGCGGCGATCGCGCTCCGCGAGGAGCACCGCGCCGAGTTCGAGGAGCGCCACGGCGTGCGGCTCGGCTTCATGTCGCTGTTCGCCAAGGCGTCGATCCTGGCGCTCCGCGAGTTCCCCGAGCTCAACGCCTACGTCGAGGGAGACGAGATCGTCTACCACGATTACGTGCATCTGGGGATCGCGATGGGCACGCCGCGCGGGCTGGTGGTGCCGGTCCTCAAGCACGCCGACCGGATGACGTTTGCCGACATCGAGCGCACCATCCGCGAGCTGGCCGTCAAGGCGCGGGACGGCGACATCGCGATCGAGGATCTGCAGGACGGCACGTTCACGATCACCAACGGCGGGGTCTACGGCTCGCTCAGGTCCACCCCGATCCTGAACCCGCCGCAGAGCGGCATCCTGGGCATGCACAAGATCGAGCGGCGGCCGGTCACGCTCGTCGACGACGCGGGCGGGGAGCGGATCGAGTCGCGTCCGATGATGTACGTGGCGCTCTCCTACGACCACCGGATCGTCGACGGCGAGCAGGCCGTCACGTTCCTGATCCGGGTGAAGGAGCGCCTGGAGAGCCCCACCCGGCTCCTGCTGGATTCCTGATCCCTCACGAGGAGGCACGATGCGGTACCGATTCCTGACGACGGCCGCGCTCGCCGCGGCCCTGGCCTGCGGCGGCGGCGACGAGGCGGATACGGCCGAGGGCGAGCTCTACGACGACGAGGCCGCGCCGGCCGAGGCGGTGGAGGCCGAAGCGGCCATGGCGACCGAGTTCGCGCCCGAGCTGGAGATCGACCTGGCGTCGATGGAGGAGACCGAGTCGGGTCTGCGGTACGCGATCGTGCGCGAAGGCACGGGCGCCGTGGCCGCCCCCGGCGACGAAGCGGTCGTCCATTACACGGGCTGGCTCCCCGACGGCACCGAGTTCGACTCCAGTCGCGGGCGGGATCCGTTCCCGTTCGTGGTCGGCGCGGGACGCGTGATCCCGGGCTGGGACGAGGGTCTGATGGGGATGGCCGAGGGCACGCGGTTCACGCTGGTGATCCCACCGGCCCAGGGGTACGGCGCGTCCGGCTTCGGCGGCGTCATCCCGCCGAACGCGACCCTGGTGTTCGACATCGAGGTGCTCGAGGTGAACGCGGGCGGTGGGACCGCCGGGCCGTAGCCCCGGACCGCGGCGCCGCGGCCCGCTAGCGGAGCGCCTCGAGCGCCGCCCGCGCGGCCGCGACGAGGACCGCGCTCGTCTGGGCCGCCGGATCCTCGGCCCGCTCCTCCTCCTCGAACTCGTCCCGGGCCACGCGGCCGCCGTCCAGGCGCGAGAGCTCCCAGCGACCGCGGACCTCGAGGTGGAGCGCCCCGCCGGCCGCCCGCTCGCCGAGCGCGCCCCCGATGGCGCCGCCGAGGAGCCCGCGGCCCGATACCTTCGCCTCGGCCTTCCCGACGTCGTAGAAGAGCACGTAGTCGGCGTCCACGCCGGCGGCCTCGGCGCGCGCCGCGTCGGCGTCGAGCGCCGCCAGCCGCACCGCGTCGTAGCCCGGCTGGCCCGAGATCCAGGCCACCACGTCCTCCGCCGCTTGCGCCGGGACGACCGGCGCGCCGGCGGGGAGTCGCAGGGCCACCGCCACCCGCACGATCCCCGCCGCCTTGGGCGGGGCCTCGCCGGGGGCCCCGATCGCCCCCGCTCCGGCCATGTCGCCCAGGGATGGGAGCGACTGCCGCTCGAAGCCCCGCGGGGCCGCGAACAGGGAGTCGGCCAGCGAGTCGAGCGAGAGCGTAGTGACCTCGTAGCCGCTCGTGATGTGGCCCGAGTCCCCGCGCTTATCTTCGGCCAGCGAGATCCGCCTGTGCTCTTCGCGCAGGACGAAGCCGTGCCGCGGCCGCCCCGTCGTCCGCTCCACCACGCGGTCCTCGCAGCTCGGGGCCGGAGGGGCGAAGCCGCCGGCCTCGAAGGCCGTGACGTCGAACGGCGGGACGCAGATCGGCGGGTTCAGCTCGGTGATCCACCGCCGGACCTCGGATCGGGAATCGCCCGGCGTGCAGGCGTCGGCCGAGGCGGTGCGGGTCTCCACCATACCCACGCGGCGAACGGTCAGGCCGAAGCGGGGGTCGTCCAGGGTGTCGCTCCAGGCGGTCGTGACCTCGACCGTCCCGCCCGGGCGCGACTCGCCCGCCGCCGCGCCGGCGGGGGCGCCCGGCAGGGCCGCGCCGTAGCGGGCCGCCATCTCCATCGCCTGGCGCTGCATCGCCTGGAACTCCTCGAACGTGGTCTCGGTGACGGTCTCGTTCCGCCAGTCGATCATGAGCATGCGCGAGGAGTCGCAGTCCATCACGAAGGAGCTCTGGAGCTCCGGCCGTCCGCCCTCCATCGAGTAGGAGTCGATCCGCGAGCGGTGATCCTTGTACCAGTAGCCGGTCGGGGCTTCGCCCTGGTCCACCGCGCCGGACTCGTCCAGCGGCCGGGTCTCGTAGTGGAGGTTGAATCGCTGGAGCGAGGACGCGGCGAGCGCGGCCGCCGAGACGGCCGCGACGGCCACCAGGACGGACGCCAGGGTGCGACGCATGGTGGGAACCTCCGGACTGCGTTCGTGGTCAAACGGGAATGATCGTATGCTAATCGACCGGCCGGGGGCCGGTCAACGAGCGGGCGCGGTCAGTTCTTGAAGCGGTAGGTGATGCGGCCGCGGGACAAGTCGTACGGCGAGAGCTCCACGGTGACGCGGTCCCCCGTCAGGATGCGGATATAGTTCTTCCGCATCTTGCCGGAGATGTGCGCGAGCACCTCGTGCCCGTTGTCCAGTCGGACGCGGAACATCGTGCTCGGCAGGCATTCGTCTACCGTGCCCTGGACTTCGATGACGCCCGATTTGTCGGCCATTCGAAAGAATCTAGCGGGGACCCCGCCGCCGCGCTAACCGCGCGGGGACGCGGCCCCGCTCAGAACTCGACCGTCACGCCGATCCGGTACTCCACCAGCTCGATCTCCGAGCTCACCAGCCGCGGATCGATGTCGAACTCGCCCTCGTCGGTGACGAGCGATCCCTCGGTGAGGTAGTCCACCTCCCCCCCGGTCTGCCAGCGGGCTCCGAGGTCCACGTAGGCTCGGCTGGGCGGCCCCCCTGTGGCGTCGGGTTGGCCGGTCCACACGCGGATCTGCGCGCCTCCGCCGGCTCCCCAGACCCACGTGCCGTCGCTCTGGTTGGTGTCCGAGAGGATCCGCTCCTCGGTCAGGCGGTCCTTCAGCGTGGTCGACGTGGAGAACCAGCCGAAGCCGCCGGTCAGCTGGCCGTAGGGCTGGACCGCCCCGGCGGGGACCTTGAGTTGGAGAACTCCCTGGAGGAAGACGATGTTGTTCGTGGTCTCCACCTCCACCCGGATGTCGGGTATGGTGGTCGAGAGCGGCACTTCCCGCTCGGACCGGCCGTAGTTCAGGAACGAGCCGGTGGCGCCGATCGCCATCGCCCGGGAGGGGACCAGGGCGTAGAGATAGGTGGCCCCGAAGCCGAAGCCGGTGTCGGTGTGGTCGTCGAACGCACCGCGGGGGTCGGACACGACGAGGGCGGCGCCGGCCTCGTGCTGGGCGGAGGCGGGAGCGACCCATCCGCCCAGGAGCGCCGTGACGAAGAGGGGAGCGAACGGGATTCGACGCATGCCGTATACCTCCATCAGGGGATCGATCGAACGGGATTCGACGGTTCGTACTCCGCCGACAGTCGGCGGTTCCCCTTTGAACGGGGAGCGGCGGCCCGGCGTTTCATCGGTGACGTTCGGCCGGCTTCACATCGCACCCCCCCACCATCGACCGAAGAGGTCCCGATGAGACGTTTCCTCACGCTGGCGGCCCTGGCGCTCCTCCTCCCGGCGCCGGCGGCCCGGGGGCAGGAGTCGCGGATCGAGGTGCCCCACACCCGGTTCGTCCTCCCGAACGGGCTCAACGTCATCCTCCACGAGGACTCCACCATCCCCACCGTGAGCGTGAACGTGTGGTACCACGTGGGGTCGGGGCGGGAGACGCCCGGCCGGACCGGGTTCGCCCACCTGTTCGCGCACATCATGTTCGAGGGATCGGGACACGTCCCCGAGGGGATGTTCGACGTCTGGCTGGAGGCGGCCGGCGGGGACAACAACGGCTCCACGAACTCCGACCGGACGAACTACTGGGAGAACATCCCTTCGAACGCGCTCGAGCTGGCGCTGTTCCTGGAGTCCGACCGGATGGGGTGGCTGCTCGACGCCATGAGCCCCGAGAAGGTGGACGGCCAGCGCGACGTGGTGAAGAACGAGCGGCGTCAGTCCTACGAGAACCGCCCCTACGGGATGGCGTACCTCCTGCTGGGCGAGAACCTCTACCCGCCCGAGCACCCCTACCACTGGCCGACGATCGGTTACATGGAGGATCTGACCGCGGCCTCCTACGAGGACGTGGTGGAGTTCCATCGCGACTATTACGGTCCCGGCAACGCCTCGCTCTCGATCGCCGGCGACATCGACGTGGAAGAAGCGCGCGCGCTGGTGGAGAAGTGGTTCGGGGAGATCCCCGCGGGCCGGCCGGTGTCGCCGCTGGGTCGCCCGGCGGCGTGGCTGGGAGAGGAACGCCGGGTGGTCCACGAGGACCGGGTGCAGCTCCCCCGCGTCTACGCCTGCTGGCTCACCCCGCCCCACCTGACGCCCGGCGACGCCGAGCTCGACGTGCTCTCCAACGTGCTTGCCGGCGGCAAGAACTCGCGGCTCTACAAGCGCATGGTCTACGACATGCAGATCGCGCAGGACGTCTCGGCGTTCCAGGGCTCGAGCAAGCTGTCGTCGGAGTTCTGTGTGGTGGCGACCGCGCGGGCGGGCCATTCCCTGGCCGAGCTCGAGGCGGTGATGGACGAGGAGATCGCGCGGATCGCCGCCGAGCCGCCCACCGAGCGCGAGGTCCAGCGGGCGGTGAACCAGTACGAGGCGGGCTTCCTGGACCGGCTGGAGCGGGTCGGCGGCTTTGGCGGCAAGGCCGATGCGCTGAACGCGTACTACTTCGCCACCGGCAACCCGGACTGGTTCAACGAGGACCTCTCCCGCTACCGGGCGCTCGACCCGCCGGACGTGCAGGCGGCCGCGCGCACGTGGCTCACGCCCGGCGGCCGCGTCGTGCTGGAGGTCGTGCCGCAGAGCGAGGAAGAGATCAGCGCGGCGCCGACGGGCGCGGGGGTGGGCCGATGAGCCGCGGGATCCTGCTCGCCGCGCTGACCATGGCGCTGGCCGTGACGCTGGCGGTGCCGGCGGCGCGCGCCCAGGCGCCCGACCGGACCGCCCCGCCCGAGCTCGGGCCGCCCCCGCGCTTCGACCCGCCCGACCCGGCCCGTTTCACGCTCTCCAACGGGCTCGAAGTCCTCCTGGTGGAGAAGCACGAGGTGCCGCTCGTCCAGGTGAACCTCCTGGTCGAGGCCGGGTCGGTCCACGACCCGGAGGGGAAGACGGGGCTCGCCTCCATGACCGGCGCCATGCTGGACGAGGGGGCGGGCGGAAGAACGGCGCTCGAGCTGGCCGACGCGATCGACTACCTGGGCGCGGACGTGGCGGTCGCGGTGGGGAAGCACTCGATCTCGCTGAGGCTCCACACGCCGCTCGCCCGGCTGGAGGCGGCCCTTCCACTGCTGGCCGATGTGGCGATCCGGCCCGACTTCCCGGCCGAGGAGCTCGAGCGGCAACGCGCCGAGCGGCTGACCACGCTGCTTCAGTGGCACGACGAGCCGCGGGCGATCGCGGCCGCGGCGTTCGGCCGCACGCTCTTCGGCGACGCCCACCCGTACGGCGCGACGTCCCTGGGGACCGAGGCCAGCCTCCGCTCCTTCTCCGTGGATGACCTGCGGGCCTTTCACGGCGCGCACTTCCACGCCGGCAACGCCACGCTGGTGGTGGCGGGCGACGTCACCGAGGGCGCGATCCGCCCGCTCCTCGAAGCCGCCTTCGGCGGCTGGGGCGGCGGGACGCCGTCGTCGTCGGACGTGCCCGAGGCCGCTCAGGTGTCCTCGCGCGCGGTGTGGCTCGTGGACAAGCCCGGCGCGGCCCAGTCCGAGATCCGGATCGGCCGGATCGGCGTGGCGCGCAGCGCGCCGGATTACGAGGCGATCCTCGTCATGAACACGATCCTCGGCGGGTCCTTCACCAGCCGGCTGAACCAGAACCTCCGCGAGGACAAGGGCTACTCCTACGGCGCGTTCTCGTTCTTCGACTTCCAGCCCCATCCGGGGCCGTTCACGGCGCTGGCGGCGGTGCAGACGGACGTCACGGCGGAGGCGCTGGTGGAGTTCATGGCCGAGCTCCGGCGGATCCTCGAGACCGTGCCGGACGAGGAGCTGGACCGCGCGCGGAACTACGTGGCGCTGGGCTTCCCCGAGGGGTTCCAGACGGTGGCGGGCATCGCCGGGCAAATGGGCGATCTGGCGCTCTACGATCTGGCGCCCGACTGGTACGACGGGTTCGTCGACCGGGTCCTCGCCGTGACGCGGGAGGACGTCGAGCGGGTGGCCCGCGAGAGGATCGACCCCGACCGGGTGACGATCGTCGTGGTCGGCGACCTCGAGCAGATCGAGGCGGGCGTGCGGGCCCTCGAGCTGGGGCCCGTCACCACGATGGAGATCGAGGAGGTCCTCGGACCCCGGCCGGTCCTCTCTCCCGGGGACTAGCGGAGGGTGCGGGTCGGCATCGTCGGGGCGGGAATCACCGGGCTCGCCCTCGCCCACGAGCTCGCCCGGCGCGAGGTGGAGCCGGTGGTCCTCGAGTCGTCGGGCCGCCCGGGCGGCGTCATCCGGAGCGGGCGGGTAGAGGGCCGGCTCCTGGAGTGGGGGCCCCAGAGGGCCCGCCGGGTGGCCGGCTTCGACGCGCTCGTGGAGGAGCTGGGCCTGTCGGACCGCCTGGTCCTCGCTCCCCCGGGGCTGCCTCTCTACGTGTACGGGGCCGGGCGGCTCCGGCGGGTCCCGTTCTCGGCCGGCGCGTTCGCGCGGGCGGACCTCCTCTCCCTGCCGGCCCGGGCCCGGATGGCGCTCGAGGTCTTCACCCGCGGTCCCGACCCCGACGAGAGCGTAGCCGAATTCTTCATCCGCAAGCTGGGCCGCCAGGCCTACGAGCGGCTGGCCGGTCCCCTCTACGGCGGTCTCTACGCCTCCGACCCGGCGGACATGGTGGTCGGGCTCTCGCTGGGGAAGGTCCTGCGGGAGTTCGGGGTCCGGCGGAGCCTCCTGCTGGCGCTCCTCGCGCGCGGCGGCGGGATCGACCCCCCCGCGGCGTGCTCGTTCGACGAGGGGCTCCAGAGCCTGACCGACGCGCTCTACGCGGCGAACCGGGAGCGGGTCCGGCTGTCCACTCCGGTCCGGGCCGTGCGCCCCGGGACCGCGTCGCGATGGGCGATCGAGACCGACGGCGGGACGGTCGAGGTCGACCGGGTCGTCGTGACCTGTCCCGCGCGCGCGGCGGCGGAGATCCTCATTCCCGCCGCGCCGGACGCCGCCGGGCGGATCGGCCGGCTCCGGTACAACCCCCTGGCCGTCGTCCACCTCCACGCCGAGACCGACCTCGTGGGGCTCGGCTACCAGGTCTCGCTTGGGGAGGACCTGGCCACGCGCGGGGTCACCTGGAACGACAGCCTGTTCGGCCGTGAGGGCGTGTACACGGCGTACCTCGGGGGCGCGAAGCGGCCGGAGGTGGTGGAGGAGCCGGACGACCGCCTGGGGGCGCTCGCCGTGGCCGAGTTCGAACGGGTGACCGGCCACGGGGCGCGGGTGCTGGCGATCGAGCGCGAGGCCATGCCCGCGTGGGACCGTTCGTGGGTGGCCCTCGAGGGCCTGGAGACGCCGCCGGGGATCCACCTGGCGGCGGCGTGGGAGTCCCGGCCCGGTCTGCCCGGGCGGCTGGCCCAGGCGAAGCGGCTGGCGAAGTCCCTGGCGGCGGAGGCGGGGCGGCCCTGAAGAGGGAGAGGGAGGACAGGACCGTCCGCGGCCTCACGCCGCCGTGGTCTCGCTCGCTCCTTCCTCCCGCATGGAGCGCGGGACCCAGGCGCAGTACGGCTCGGACTCGAGCCAGTCGCCGGTCACGGCCCAGGCGCGGGCACGGCTCCCGCCGCAGACCGCGCGGAACTCGCAGACCCCGCACTTGCCCCGGAGGCGGTTCCGGTCGCGGAGCGCGGTGAAGATCCCGGAGCTCCGGTACACGTCCACCAGGTCGTCCCGCCGGACGTTCCCGGCCGGGACCGGCAGGAATCCCGACGGATGGATCTCGCCGGTGTGGCCGACGAACAGGAATCCATCGCCGTCGTTCACGTTGCGGGCGCGGCCGATGCCGTCCCGCGCGGAGTGGAGGGCGCCGTCGGTCAGGACGTCCCCCGCCTCGGTTCGCAGGCCGGCCCGCTTCTCGGCCGCCTTCCGCTGGAGGACCACGCGGTTGTAGTGGGGCGCGGCGGTGGCCTTGACGTCGAAGGGCGCGGTCTTCGCCAGGTCGTAGAGCCGGTGGAAGACGGCCTCGAAGGCGTCGGCGCCGGCCACGTCGTCGACCGTGGCCCGTCCGACCGGCACCAGGCAGAACACCTCCCAGAGCGCGATCCCCAGCCGCGCCACGAGGGCGCCCAGGTCGTCGAAATCGTCCAGATTGTGGGGCCCGATCACCGTGTTGACCTGGGTCGAGAGCCCGATCCGCCCGGCCTCCTCGAGGATCCGGAGGCCGTGATCGAAGGAGCCCTCGACGCGGCGGAAGGCGTCGTGGATCGCCGGGGTGGAGCCGTCCAGCGAGACGGCCAGCCGGGCGAGCCCGGCGTCCTTCAGCCGCCGGATCGTCTTCGGCGTGGCGAGTGGTGTGGTAGCGGGGGTGACTCCGACCCGGAGCCCCAGCGAGGCGGCGTGGGCCACCAGCTCCACGATGTCGGGCCGCTTCAGGCAATCGCCGCCGCTGAAGACGAAGACGATGGGGCCGAAGCGACGCACGTCGTCGATCAGGGCGATCGCCTCCTCGGTCGAGAGCTCCTCCGGGTCGGCCTCGGGGCGCGCCTCGGCCCGGCAATGACGGCATGCCAGGTCGCAGGCCCGTGTCGACTCCCAGATGACGAGGAACGGGGCGCGGTCGAAGTCGAGCGGCAGGCCACCGGGCCCGCGTCCGTGGGGGGCTCCCTCTCGCATGCCGTCATGCTAGGGTCGTCGGGCGGGGGAGTCTGCGGGGAAAGGCCGGGGAGCCGTGTGGGGAGAACGCCGCCGGCGGGGTAGGAGTCTTCCCGACGGGTCAGCCCGCGAGCGCGAGTTCCCGGGCGCGGCGCTCTGCCCAGCCCTCCGGCGCCGGCCGGTCGCGGAGGACCCGGACCAGGTCCGGCAGCCAGTCGTCCAGGCCGCGCGGCTGGAGGTTCAGCTCCCGCTTCGCCTTCGCATTGTCGAGGACCGACATCCAGGGGTTGGAGAACGGCGAGCAGCCCGGGAAGAGCCCCGCCTTGACCAGCGCCGCGCGCGGGCGCCGGACGATCCGCGGCTCCGTCGCCGCGAGCCCGCCCAGCCGTTCCAGGAAGGCCTCCAGCGTCCATTCGTCGTCCATCGAGAGATTGCAGGCCTCGCCCTTCTCCTCCCCCTTCTCGACCAGGCGCATCACGGTTCGCACGACGTCGGACTGGTGGATGTGGCGGATCGGCGGGGCCGGCTCCTCCGGCGCGAGGACGGGCCCACCATCGGCGAGCCGCAGGGCGTAGCCGTGGATCCGCGCGTAGTGGTCGCGCAGGCCGTGGATCATGGGGAGCCGGAGCCGGGTCGAGGGGAAGTCCGGCCGGGCGGCCAGCAGATCCTCGCACTCCCGCTTCTCGATCCCGTAGCGCCACTCGGGCTCCTCCCAGGAACCGGCCGGCGGCGGAGGGACGAGCGGGCCGTCGTAGTCGGCCTCGCGCGCGGGCGCGGCGACCCCTTCGCGGACCAGGTAGACCTGGCCGGTCGAGAAGTGGATGTAGTGGCCGACCCGGCCCGCCAGCGCGTGGATCGCGGCGCGGGTATCCTCGCCGCGCATGGCGATCGTGTCCACGCAGGCGTCGAACTCCCGGCCGGCGAGCGCCCGATCGAGAGCCGCCGGATCGGAGCGGTCGCCGTGCAGCCGCTCGACTTCCGGCGGGTGCTCGTCCGGGGTCCGGCCGCGGTTGAACGTGGTGACCCGGTGGCGGCGCCAGAGAAGCATCCGCACCACGTGGTGCCCGACGTTGCGCGTGCCGCCGATCACGAGGACGCTCTTCACGAGGTCACACGGTAGCGGGAGACGGGATCCCCCACCATGTGGATCGACTGGACGTCGTATCACGAACGTATTACGTTCGTAGTACGATGACCCGTTCGATTTCCATACGACTGCCGGACGACATGTTGGATCGTCTGGATCGGTTGGCCGCGGCCAGCGGCGCAGACCGCTCCGCTCTCATACGGCGGGCGATCCGGGAATATCTCGATGCCGGCCAGCGGCTCGATCGGCCATGGGATCGGGTACGGGAGCTGGCCGGGTCGGTGTACGGGGGCCCACCGGATCTCGGCCGGCGGCACCGCGAGCACCTGATCGCGATCTTCCGTGAGCGGCGGTAGCCGCGCCCTCCTCGACACGGGCGTCCTGGTCGCCTTCCTCCATCGCGCCGACGCCGACCATCCGAGCGCGGTGCGGGCCATCGAGGAGTTCCAAGGCTCTCTCGTGACGACCGAGGCCGTGCTCACGGAGGGCGTCTACCTGCTCCGAGGGGTGTCCGGTGGAGCCCGGCGATGCCTCGACTTCTTCATTCGGGGCGGCGCGGTCCTCGTCCCCTCGTCGAAAGCGTCGCTCCTGAGGAGCCAGCAGATCATGGATCGATACGCGGATCTCCCCGCCGACTTTGCCGACGCCACCCTGGTCGCGCTCGCCGAGGAGATGGACGCCTGGACCGTGTTCACGCTGGACCGGCGGGGGTTCTCGGTCTACCGCGGGTCGGACGGACAGTCTTTCGAGATCCTACCCTAATACCGGACGCCGACCACCCGGTAGGCGGACCCGTCCCATGCCAGCCAGATCGTGGCCGGCCGGTCGGCGCGCCCGCCGTCGTCGAACACCTTCCGCACCTCGAGACGGAGGTGGTCGTCGGCGGAATCGCCGCCGGTGGGCACGCCCGCGGCGGGCGCGGGAAGCGGGATGCGGGCCGAGGTGACCTCGCCCTCGTCGTCGATCCCGCCGTCGTCCCAGTCGAGTGCGTACTCGTAGCGGGCGGAGCCGCCGAAGTGGCGGGCCCACAGGTCGTCGAAGACGACCGCGCCGCCCTCGACCCGCGGCCGGTCGAGCGAGGAGACCTGGCGGAACCAATAGCGGCCGGTGGCGTCGCGCCGCTCCTTCAGCCCCTCGAGGAGGTACGCCGCCGCGTCCGGTTCGCTGTAACGGCCGGCCCGTGCGGCGGCGTCGAGCTGCGCGTCGGTGAAGGACATCACCAGCTTGGCTCCCCAGTAGCCGTCGCGGGCGGTGCGGTTTATGAAGGCCGGGTTCACGATGTTGGAGCGCCAGTCGGCCGGGTTGAATCCATCGATCGAATAGAAGCCGATCGACGGCGGCCACTCGGGATAGGGCAGCATCTTCTGCCACGGACGCTTGTAGGCCCCGAAGGTCACGAGGCGGAGCAGGATCGCGCTCGCGTCGAAGTCGTGCTCGCTGCCGTGCCGGGGATTGTGGGGATGCACCGAGCCCGAGCCGAGCGCCGAGCCGAAGTCGAGCAGGTGGTGCCGCAAGTAGCCGATCGCGGGCGCGTCGTCCCCTTCCGGGCTCCGGGGATCCACGATGAACATGTCCTGCGTGTTCCCCTTCTTGGCGTCGACGTGGTTCAGCCACGCGGCCATCACGTAGAGGCCGCGGAGCTCGCGGCGATGCTCGTGGGGGATCACGTCGTTCGGGTCGTCCTCCCGCAGGCCCGCGTAGTCGAACGGCCCCTTCGGTGCGCCGGGCAGGAAGCGGCTCGCCATCGCCCGGATCATGCCGTCGGAGCTCGTGGGGTACCGGTCCAGGATGTGGCGCCGGAAGACGTCCATCGTCAGCTCGCGCGCTGGGTCGTCGGCGCCGACCCGGTACTCGACCATCCCCTCGGCCTCCGGGAACTCGGCATCGAGCTCGTCGTCCAGGACGAGCCGGGAGGGGTCCAGGTAGTAGACGTGGTTCTCGGGGGTGTGGTAGCCGGCCGCCCAGAAGAGGTTCGTGGCCACCACTTCGGCCCCGCTTCCCATCTCCCAGTTCTCCGGCGGGTCGAATTTGAGAATCCAGCGGACCCCGGCGGCGTCCTCGATCCAGAAGCCGGGGGTCACGCCCTCCGCCTTGATGGACCAGATCGTCACCTCCCCCGACTGGTCCGGCCCCTCGCTCGCCTGCGGGCCGCGGAGGATCCCGTCCGGCGAGAGAGGGTCACGGGCGTTCCGGTTGGTGAACCAGGCGGAGTTCACGACCTCGTCGAAGGGGTCGGCGTTGAGCGCCGGGGGCAGACCGGTCTTGCGGTTGACACTCGCCACTCGGCCGAGGCCGCTGAAGACGCCGTACACCTGCTCGTACACCAGGCTCGGCTGGGTCTCGTCGGGCTCGAAGATGGCGAGCGTGTCCGCCATCGGCCGGGGCTGGTACTCCCACGGCTGGATCGGCCGTCCGCCGCAGGCGGTCGAGATCGCCGCGGCCGTGATGGCCAGGGCCGCGAGGGCGCTCCTCGTCGTCATCACCACACGTCCCTCGTGCTGAATATCAGGCGGATCGCCTCTTCGCTGTAGCCCACCCCGAAGGTCATCATATGGCTGTCGAGCAGGTAGGCGCTGATCGTGAGGCCGTAGGAGTGCTTCAGCTGGTCGCCATCGATCTCGTCGATGGCGGGGCCCACGGTCCCGGTGTCATAGAAGAGCGCGGCCTCCAGAACGCCGCCCTTGTCGGGGTTCTGCGTATGCTCGAGCCAGATCCGCCAGCGGAAGGCGGCGGTCGCGTGCGCGGCGGCCCGGTCCCGGAAGCGCCAGGAGTCGAACCCGCGGAGCGTGCCGGAGCCGCCGAGCGTCGGCAGGTAGGAGAAGGGAATCTCGTCGAGATCGCCCGTCGGATCGGCCTCCTCCGCGCTCGCTTTGAGCGACAGGATGTGCCAGTCGCTCCCGAGCGGGATGTGGACCTGGGCCTGCGCGGCCCAGTGGAGCCACTCGTACTCGAAGTCGTCGGCGGAGGTCCAGTACGTGGCGGCGGCCGATGCGTAGACTCCGCGGGTCGGGTGGCCGGCGACGTCGCGGAGGTCGTAGCCGAGCCCCGCGCCGGCCGAGGCGAGCTGGATCGAGGGAAGCGCGATCTCGGGGAACACGTCGACCGCGTCGGGCTCGTCCAGGGCGTCGCCTTCGAACACGATCGAGTTCTCCCAGCCGGCGTGGACGTTGGCCCGGAGGCCGCGCTTCTCCTCGGGCAGGCCGGCCATCGCGCGGGCGCCCCAGCGCTCCCACGAGAAGCTCGACTGGAGCTCCTCGTCGGAGAAAGGACCGAGGCCCCAGAACCGGTCCATCGTATCGATGTCGTAGAAGCCGGTCACGATCGCGTACGGTCGCTCGGAGGGATCGTTCAGCCCCACGTAGGCGGAATACTCCTGGTAGAGGCGGTTGGTGAACGCGGCGGTCACCCCGGCCCGCGCGCCCGTCGGGCCCGACGGGGTGTGGACGTGAACACCGCCGCCCACGAATCCGGAGCGGGTGCCGAGCGAGCCGCCCATGATCGAGAACGTGCCCGGATCCGGCGGCGGGCCGAGGGCGGAACCCGACAGGCCCTCGGCGAAGCCGCCGACCCGGTCCTCGTACCAGATCGCGGTCCCCTCGGCGCCGGTGCCGAGGAACTCGAACGGCCGCGTGCCGAGCCACCCGAGCGCCCCGAAGAGCCGCTCCATGGGGGTCAGGTCGGTGCGCGGCGGTGGCTGGGGGCGGAGCGGGTGATCATCCGGCAGGACGAGCGCCGTGTCGGCGGGTGTCTCCTGGGCGAGCCCGGGGACCGCCGCCGGCAGGAGCGCGACGAGTATCGTGCAGACGACGAAAGCGCGCAGGGTGCCCTCCCGGTTCGTGGTGTAACGCGCGACCGGCCCCAACCTAACTCGCCGGGCTCGGCGGTGGAAAGGGCGGGCCCGGGGAGTCAGATTCGGGGGCATGGCCATGGAATGGGACAAGCGGGCCGAGGATCTCTTCCGCCGGCTCCTCCTCCAGCTGGACCGCCGGATCCGCGAGGGCCACGAGGCCCGCGCCCGCGAGGCCGCCGAGGTCCACGCCGACGCCCACGGCCTCCGCACGGTGAACGAGGACGCCGCCGCGGTAGGGTTCGTGAAGGCCGCCGGCACCTACGACAAGCCGGCGGTCAAGAACGCGCTCCGCCGGGTGGGGCTGAACCCGGAGAAGTACGAGGACTTCCTGTAGGCCGTTCCGACCCCGTCCGTTCCCCCGGGGGCTCCTGTAGACGGGACCCCCGTCTTCGCCTACAATGACTCAATCGCCCGCCCAGGGCGTTCCGGGTCAGGCCTTTCGCAACGAGGTCGATCGGCCATGTGCGAGATCAATATCGATCGGGTCGAGGGCACGGACTACGATGCCGACCTCGGTTCCTACGAGTCCGTCAACGTGGTGGGGACGGTTGTCGGGTGCCCGCCCAGCGCGACCGACTCTCAGGGCCAGGATGCGATCGAGATCCTGGTGATGCTCGAGACATCCGAGCACTCCAGGACCGAGATCGTCCAGATCACGACCCACGGCGACCTGACCTCCGAGTTCGGCTGGACGGCGTACTTCAAAGGGGTCCCCTGCGGGGGAAAGGTGGTGGTCGAGGCCCGTTGCCTGGGAGGCGGGGACGACTGCGTCGCCAAGTTCGACGACGAGATGCTCTGCGAGGGGAGGCTCTGCCCGGTCGTCCAGTTCGAG